>NZ_JBHUQX010000314.1:0-11493 GCF_042674225.1 Streptomyces sp. NPDC056948 | reverse complement strand
CCACGCCCCCGGCCTCCGGGTTCGACCCCCCCGCCTGACCCCGCCGGGGCCGGCGGGGGGAATTGGCCCCGGGCGGGGTCGGGCTTCCGCCCCGCGCCCTATCGGTCGGCGCGGGGCGGCCGCATAGCGTCCGGTCATGGACACCCACGACACGACCGGGACCCTCGAAGAGGCCCTCGAACGGCTCCACGCCTCGGGCCCGGAGCGGCTCGGCAGGCTCACCAACCACGCCCCCATGGTCGTCGAGGCGCTCGCCGCGCACGGCCGGTCGGGTGCCGTGCACCGCTGGCTGGATCTGTACCGGCACAAGCTGGAGGACTTCCCCGCGGCCTCTGCTCCCGTGACCGATGGCGACTGGCGGGAGGCACTGGGCGATCCGCGCCGGGCCGCCGACTGGATCGCCCACTTCACCCGGGCGCTCACCGAGCAGCCGTGGCGGGACGTCCTCGCCGTGTGGTGGCCGCGGCTGCTGCCCGGGATGTACGGCGGCTCCACTCACCCCGTGATCCGCGTCGGGCATGCCGTACGCGCCCTGGAGGCCGGCGAGAACGCGCCGCGGCTCGCCGAACTCGCGCACGGCCTGGGCTACTGGGCGGCCCGGCACCGCCCCGTCTCCGGCATCGCATCGCTGCCCGCCGCACCGGACGCGGCGCGGTCCCTGGACGCCGTGCCGCCGATCGACGCCCCCCGGGGCCGATTCACCGACCGGCTGACGGCCGTACGGCGACTGCCGCTGTGGGCGGGCGACGTGACCGATCCGGACACGGCCCGGGCCCGTCTCACCGAGCTGGTCCGGGCCGCGACCCACCGGTACGCCACCCACGGGCACGGCGAGGAGACCATGCTGGTGCACGCCGCGACGGCGCCCAACGCCGTACTGCGCGCCCTGGCCTCCCTCCCGCGTGAGCTGTGGGCACCGAGCCTGCACGCGGCGTGGACGGCGTCGGCGGCGGTCACCGCCATGTACGCCCCCGCCGAGCCCGTCGCCGTCGTGCCCGCACCGGACCGCACGGCGGAGGAGGTGCTGGAAGCGGCCCTCGCCCATGGCGACGAACACGTCATCAAGCTCACCGACACCGCCCTCGACGTCGGCGACGAGCGGGCCCTCGCCGCGGCCCTGCGCGCGGTCGAACTGAGCGAGCCGCTCGTCCCGAACTGACGCGCGATGCCGGGCGGTCGGAGGGAGGTACGGCACGAACACATCCGCGGGAGGGTCTATCGTGTCCGCATGTCCGTCCCCGAACTGATCCGCATCGTCTCCCGCGACTCCCCCATGGCGCTCGCCCAAGTGGAGCGTGTCCGGGCCGAGTTGGCCGCCGCCCACCCCGGAGTGCGCACCGAGGTCGTGCCGGTGAAGACCACCGGCGACAAGTGGATGGGCGATCTGTCCCTGGTCGAGGGCAAGGGCGCGTTCACCAAGGAGGTCGACGCGGCACTGCTGGCCGGGGAGGCCGATCTCGCCGTGCACTGCATGAAGGACGTGCCCGCCGACCGGCCGCTCCCCGCGGGCACCGTGTTCGCCGCGTTCCTCAAGCGGGACGACATCCGGGACGCCCTGATCCATCCCGGCGGGCTCACCCTGGACGAGCTGCCGGCCGGCACGCGGATCGGCACCTCCTCGGTGCGCCGGGTCGCCCAACTGGCCGCCACGCATCCGCACCTGGAATGCGTGCCGTTCCGGGGCAACGCCAACCGTCGCCTGGCGAAGCTCGCCGCCGGAGAGGCCGACGCGCTGCTGCTCGCGGTGTCCGGCCTGGAGCGGATCGGCCGCGAGGACGTGATCAGCGAGATCCTCTCCACCGAGGCGATGATGCCGCCCATCGGAGCGGGCGTGCTGGCGCTCCAGTGCCGCGAGGGCGACGCCGACCTCATCGACGTGGTGAGCGGCCTCGGCGACCCGGACACCTACCGGGAGACGACCGCCGAGCGCATGTTCCTGCATGTGCTGCAGGGGCACTGCAACAGCCCGATCGCCGGGTTCGCGCGGGTGGACCGCAGTGGTGAACTGTCCCTGCGGGCCTGTGTGTTCACCCCGGACGGCAAAACGCGGCTGAACGCCCACGAGTGGGCGGGCCGGCTCGACCCGGCCACGCTCGGCACCTCGGTCGCCGTGGCCCTGCTGCGTCAGGGCGCCCGCGAGATCATCGACGGCATCCCGCACTGACGGGATGCCCGCTCTGGCGCCGGATCAGGCGGTGCCTTCCTCCGCCTGATCCCGCAGGAAGACGCTCACCTGGTGCGCCAGGCTGTCCCGCACCGCACCCTGCTGGGTCCCGGCGGGCCCCTCGTGCACACCGATGCCGCCCGACCACAGCCGGCGGTCGGTCCACTCCTCCTCGACGCGCAGCTGGACCTGGACGTCCACGAGGCTCAGGGACGCCTCGGTGCCGGCCGCGTACAGCACGGCGGTGGCCTTGCGCAGCGGATAGACGTCGAAGCCCTCGATGAACTGCGAGTTACGCCAGTCGAGGAAGGCGCTCTCGCCGTCCGGGCCGATCCGTACGTCGATCTGGCCATCCTCGAGGTGGACGCCGAGGTGCCGGCGGCCGCGGTTCTCGATCGTCACGCGGAGGCAGAAGTACGTCAGCCCTTCGGCGGCGTCGTCACGGCCGCGGGGCGGCTCGGCCGGTTCCAGACGGTGGACGCGGACCCGCAGACCGGCATGCTCGTCGTACTCCTGCCAGTCCCCGACCACGTTCGGCTCGTACACGGTGCCCCTCTCGACCTCTGGAAGCTGCTTCCTATCTGTGGTCTCAGCGCACTGTCAAATGAGCAGAATGCGCTGTGGCCAGGCAGTTCATCCCATTTGATCGGCGATCAAGCCGTGCCCAGCGGTTATCCGGAAACAGTTGGAGAAAGCGGTTGCCGAGGCGTGCCGCACATCACTTTCCCGAGTGAAGATCAACGGGCCAGCCGACCCAGCAGGGCGGACGCCGCGGTGACGCCGAGCGCGGCGGCCACGAGCAGCACCGCGAAATCGGCCGCCAGCCGGTGGGGTGTGCCGAGGAGGAGTCCGCGCAGGGCGTCCACCTCGTAGCTGAGCGGGTTGGCCTTGCTGACGGCCTGGAGCCAGCCCGGCATCACGGACACCGGGTACAGGGCGTTGGAGCCGAAGAACAGCGGCATGGTGATCGCCTGCCCGAAGCCCATGAGGCGGTCGCGGCTGAGGACGATGCCGGCGATGGTCATCGACAGGCAGGAGAAGAAGGCCGAGCCGAGGACGACGATCGCGGCGACGGCGAGCAGTTTGAGCGGGTTCCAGGTCAGCGCCACTCCGAGCAGGGCCGCGATGAGGAGCACGACGACCGCCTGGACCAGCGACTTCACGCCCGCCGCGAAGGCCTTGCCGGTGATCAGCGCCGATCGCGGAGTCGGCGTGACGAGGAGCTTGTTGAGGATTCCGGCGTCGCGCTCCCAGATGATCTGGATGCCGTAGAAGATGGCGATGAACATCGCGGACTGGGCGATGATGCCGGGCGCCAGGTAGTCGACGTAGGGGATGCCGCCGGTGGGGATGGCCCTGATCCGGGTGAAGGTCTGACCGAAGATCAGCAGCCAGAGGGCCGGCTGGACCGCCCGGGTGTACAGCTCGGTGCGGTCGTGGCGCAGCTTCTGCAGTTCGACCGCGCACATCGCGCCGACGCGGGCCGGGAGCAGCAGCCGGCCCGCGCGGGGTTGCGGGGGCTTCAGCAGCAGTGCGATGGCGTTGTCACGGACGGGGTCAGCCGACCCGGCGGGCGGTGCGGCGGGTGCTTCGGACATCGCGGAAATCTCCTGCCTCGTCGTCGAGACCCCTGCCCGCCACGGCACGGAAGACGTCCTCCAGCGAGGGCGGCGTGTCCGGGGCCGTGCCCGCGGCGCGGCGGCGTGCGCCGAGTCCCTCCCTGAGCTCGGCAGGGGTGCCGAGGGCCCGGATCCGGCCACGGTGCATCAGGGCGACCCGGTCGCAGTACTGGTCGGCCTCGTCCATGTAGTGGGTGGTCACGAGCACGGTCATGCCGGTGGCGGCGCGGACGGCGCCGATGTGCTCCCACACGCCGGTGCGGGCGATCGGGTCGAGGCCGATCGTGGGCTCGTCGAGGATCAGCAGGCGCGGGGCGCTGACCAGGGCCTGTGCGAGTTCGAGCCGGCGGACCATGCCGCCGGAGTACGTGGCGGCGAGCCGGTCGGCGGCGTCGGCGAGGCCGACCGCCGTCAGGGCCTGGCCCACGCGTTCGGCGCGTTCCCGGCGCGGCACGTCGAAGACGCGGGCGAACAGGGCGACGTTCTCCCGCCCGGTGAGACCGGCGTCAGCGGACAGTTGCTGCGGTACGTAGCCGAGCATGCGGCGTACGGCCATGCGGTCCTGGGCGGTGTCGTGGCCGAAGACGCGGACCATGCCGGCGGGCACCGGCAGCAGGGTGGTGATGCAGCGGATGGCCGTGGTCTTGCCGGCGCCGTTGGGGCCGAGCAGTCCGAAGACCTCGCCCTGCCGGACCGTGAGGTCGAGCCCGTCCACGGCGTTGGTGTCGCCGAAGGCGTAGGCGAGTCCGGTGCAGGCGACGGCGTCCGGCCGGGGTGGGGCGGTGTCCCGGGTCATGACTCCTCGGCCTCCTCGTGCAGGGTGTCGGCCAGCTTGCGCAGGGCCGGGATCGCCGCGTGCAGCGCCTGACGGTCCGTCTCGTCGAGCCGGGACACATGGCGTCGGACGAGGGCGGCGCGGCGCCGGCGCCAGTCGTCGAGCCGTGTCCGTGCGGCAGGCGTGGGCAGCAGCCGGGCGGCCCGCCGGTCGGCCGGGTCGGTCTCGCGGACCAGATAGCCCGCCCCTGCCAGCTGATTGACCAGAGTCGACACCGAGTTGGCCGCCAGACCGAGGTCCTTGGCGGCGTCGGAGATGCCGATCCCGGGCCGTGTCACGACCAGCCGCAGCAGTTCCACCTCGGCACCGCGCAGCCGCGGGTCGGGCATCTCCCGCCGCAGGTGCCGCCTGATCAGCCGCTGGACCCCGACGAGCGCGTCGGCCAGCTCTTCGGGGAAGGTCTTCGGCTCCATGCGGCCGAGATTAGTTCTGTAGCAGAGCTAATCGATCCAAGGAGAGGTACAAGAGAAGTCAAGAAAGACCAAGTGGGCGTATTGTCTGAATTGTTTCGTAATCTTCCCGCCCGGGAATGGGCCGTGAAGTGCTTCGGACAGGAGGCACGTCCGTGGGAGCCGCCCGGGCCCCCGGTGCTTCCGTGAGGTCCGAGTCCGTGCTTCCCACGGTGTCTGTCCATTCGGCACCTGCTCAGGGAGGTGCGCATCATGCGTATCGCCGGCAGCACCAGAACGCACCCCCACGACGACGCCCCCGACACCGCCGCGGCGTTCGAACGTCTCGCGCGGCTGTCCGAGGGGCCCGAGCGCAAGGCCCTGCGCGACGAACTGGTCGAGGCCTGGCTGCCCATGGCCGAGCGGATCGCCGTCCGTTTCCGCGGCAGGGGCGAGGCCCTGGAGGACCTGTACCAGGTGGCCGCCCTGGGCCTGGTCAAGGCCGTCGACCACTACGACCCGGCGCGCGGCAACGCCTTCGAGGCCTACGCCGTACCGACGGTCACCGGCGAGATCAAGCGCCACTTCCGTGACCACATGTGGACGCTGCACGTGCCCCGCCGGGTCCAGGACCTGCGCAACCGGGTGCGGCACGCCGCCAAGGAGCTGTCGCAGACCACCCCCGGCCGCTCCCCCACGGTCGCCGAGATCGCCGAGTACGCCCACCTCACCGAGGGCGAGGTGCGCACCGGCATGGAGGCCCTGGAGTGCTTCTCCGCGCTGTCGCTCGAGGCGGAGATGCCGGGGACGGACGGCTACGCCCTCGGGGACGCGATCGGCGGGCCGGACCCGGCCTTCGACATCGTGGTCAACCGGGTGGCCGTGAGGCCCTGTCTGGAAGCGCTGCCGGAGCGCGAGCGGATCATCCTCTACCTGCGGTTCTTCAAGGGCATGACGCAGAGCCGCATCGCCGAGCAGCTCGGCATCTCGCAGATGCACGTCTCCCGGCTGCTCAGCAGCTGCTTCGCCCATCTGCGCGAGGAGCTGCTGACCGAGACCGGGTGAGCGAATCGGGCCGCCGGGGGTCACACCTCCGGCGGTGTTCCCGGGATCTGCGTCGGTCCGGCGCGGTCGAGGGCGTCTTCCAGTGCGGCCCGTATCTCCTGGGGCATCATGCCGGTGCGCCCCCACACGAGGATCAGTTCCGCGACGTTGCGCAGCTTGATGTTGGTGTGCTGGGAGACCTCCTTCAGCACGGCCCACCCCTGGTCGGGCGAGACCCGGCCGAGCGCCACCACCATCCCGATCGCCTGGTCCACGACGGCGTGGGAGACGACCGCCTCCTTCAGCTGCTGGATCTCCTCCTGCAGCTCGAAGATCCGCTCCGAGCCCCCGTCCGTGGGCATGGTCACCTCCGGGTCCGGTGCGCCGCTGTCCGTGTGGCCTCACAGGGTGCTTGAGTGCCTTGACGCAGTGTCCGACCCATCCATCGTCGTCACTCGGCCCGCCCGGTGCCACCGGGGCGGACCAGGCCGGTTCACGACACCGTTTGTGCGTCGCCGCCGGGGTACTCGGCAGGCGCCCACAGCGGTTCCGGTTGGACACTGGGTGCAATCCTCCGGTGGCTGCCAGGCCGACGAGATCAGGACACGACGCCATGAACCACGACATGCCCGCCTCTTCCGGCACGAAGGACGTCGTCTCATCACACTCCGTGGTCGGCGCGCCCTGTTGGGTGAGCCTGACCAGTCGTGACGTCAAGGCGACGGAGGAGTTCTACAGTGCCGTGCTGGGCTGGCAGTGGCGTCCGGCCAAGATGGGCGACCGGCACCGGATCGCGCTGGCGGACGGCTCGCCGGTGGCCGGGATCGCGGGGGTGGCGACCATGTGGCAGATGGCCGTGGCGTGGACGCCGTACTTCGCCGTACGCAGCGCGGACGAGGCGGTGGCGCGGGTGCAGGAACGTATGGGCACGGTCGCGGTCGGGCCGCTCTCCCTGCCGCCCGGCCGGGCGGCGCTGCTGGCGGACCGGGACGGGGCGACCTTCGGGATCTGGGAGGGCGACCTGTTCACCGACTGGGAGACCTGGCGCAACGCGCAGCCGGTCTTCATCACGCTGCACACGCGTGACGCCTTCGACGCGGCCATCTTCTACGGCGAGATCCTCGACTGGGCGACGCAGCGCCCCGGCTGCTGCGAAGTCCACTACGAGGGCGGGGAGGTCGTGCTGCGCAGCGGCGGTGACGTGGTGGCACGGATCGAGTCGGGGGCGCTGGAGGCGGCCCCCGACCCCACGATCCGGCCGCACTGGCAGGTCCACTTCACCGTCGACGACGTGGAGGCCTGCGCCCGGACCGCGGAGCTGCACGGCGGCAGCGTGCTGTCCAAGGGCAGCGACGAGGCCGTGCTGCGCGACCACGACGGGGCCCAGTTCACTGTGACGTCGCGCCGCGGCCGCTGATCCGGCTCAGCGGGTCTTCCGGGACGGCCGGGACAGCAGGACCAGGCTGCGTGCTCCGACGGTGAGGCCTGTGCTCGCCTTGTGCTCCGCCTCGTCCGGGGTGCCCTCCGGGTCGGCGGTGTCGATCAGCGCCGTCCAGCGTTCACCGTAGGCGGCGTCCGGCAGGCGGAAGTCCACCGGCTCCCAGTGGCTGTTGGTCAGCAGCAGGAAGGAGTCGTCGACGACGGGCCTGCCGCGGGGGTCGGGTTCGGCGATGGCGTCGCCGTTGAGGAAGACGCCGACCGAGTGCGCGTCGCCGCGCTGCCAGTCGTCGTCGGCCATCTCCCGGGCGTCGGGCGCCAGCCACACCAGGTCGGGCAGCGGCTGGTCCGCGTGGGTCAGGGTCTCGCCCAGGAAGAAGCGGCGCCGGCGCAGCACGGGATGCCCGGTGCGCAGCCTGATGACGTACCGGGTGAACTCCAGCAGGTCGCGCTGTTCCTCGGTCAGCCGCCAGTCGATCCAGGAGATCTCGTTGTCCTGGCAGTAGGCGTTGTTGTTGCCGCGCTGGGTGCGCCCGAGTTCGTCGCCGTGGGAGAGCATCGGGATGCCCTGGGACAGCAGCAGCGTGGCGAGGAGGTTGCGCTGCATGCGGGTGCGCAGTTCCCGTACGGCCGGGTCACGGGTGGCGCCCTCGGCGCCGCAGTTCCAGGACCGGTTGGTGCTCTCGCCGTCCTGATTGTCCTCGCCGTTGGCCTCGTTGTGCTTGTCGTTGTAGGACACGAGGTCGCGCAGGGTGAAACCGTCGTGCGCGGTGACGAAGTTGACGCTGGCACGGGGCCGGCGCCTGCTGTGCGCGTACAGGTCGGAGGAGCCGGTCAGCCGGGAGGCGAACTCTCCGAGCGTATGGTCCTCGCCGCGCCAGAAGTCGCGGACGGCGTCGCGGTACATGCCGTTCCACTCCGACCACAGCGGCGGGAAGTTGCCCACCTGGTAGCCGCCCTCGCCGACGTCCCACGGCTCGGCGATCAGCTTGACGCGGCTGATCACCGGGTCCTGCTGGATGAGGTCGAAGAACGCCGACAGCCGGTCCACCTCGTGGAACTGCCGGGCCAGCGTGGCCGCGAGGTCGAAGCGGAACCCGTCGACATGCATCTCGGTGACCCAGTACCGCAGCGAGTCCATGATGAGCTGAAGTACGTAGGGGTGGCGCATCAGCAGGCTGTTGCCGGTGCCGGTGGTGTCGTAGTAGTGCTCCCAGTCGCCGTCGACCAGGCGGTAGTACGAGCAGTTGTCGATGCCGCGGAAGGACAGGGTGGGGCCCCTCTCGTTGCCCTCGGCGGTGTGGTTGTAGACCACGTCGAGGATCACTTCGAGCCCGGCCGCGTGCAGGGTCTTCACCATCGACTTGAACTCGGCGACCTGCTGGCCGCGGGTGCCGTGCGCGGCGTAGGCGTTGTGCGGGGCGAAGAAGCCGATGGTGTTGTAGCCCCAGTAGTTGGCCAGGTCGCGGCCCTGGAGCACACCGTCCTGGACGAACTGGTGGACCGGCATCAGCTCCACGGCCGTGACGCCCAGCGAGGTGAGGTGCTCGACGGCCGCGGGGTGTGCCAGTCCGGCGTAGGTGCCGCGGAGTTCGGCGGGCACCCCGGGGTGGGTGCGCGTGAAGCCCTTGACGTGGGTCTCGTAGATCACCGTGTCGGCGTAGGCACGGCTGGGCGGGCGGTCGTCGCCCCAGTCGAAGGCCGGGTCGGTCACCACGCCGAGCATGGTGTGCCCGGCGCTGTCGGCCGGGTCGGGCCCGTCCGGGTTGCGCTCGTGAAGCGAGGGGTGGTTGTCGATCTGCCCGTCCACCGCGCGGGCGTACGGGTCGAGGAGCAGCTTCGCCGGGTTGCAGCGGTGTCCGGCGGCCGGGGCCCACGGGCCGTGCACGCGGTAGCCGTAGCGCGTGCCGGGGCGGACGCCAGGAAGGTAGCCGTGCCACACGAAGCCGTCGACCTCGGCCAGCGGGACCCGGGTGTGGGTGCCGTCGTCGTCGACGAGGACCAGCTCGACACGTTCGGCGACCTCGCTGAAGAGGGCGAAGTTGGTGCCCTTCCCGTCGTAGGACGCGCCCAGCGGGTAGGGGCGCCCGCTCCAGGCGGACGCCCCGTTCCGGTGCTGCCGACGGGTCACCGAGCCTCCTCCAGGACCTCGTCCGGTGCGCCGGCCGGGCCGGCCAGCTGCGCGACGCGCACCTCGCGGGGCACGTCGAGGCCCTCGCTGAGACGCGGGGCGGGCGCGGTCGGCACCAGCGGGACGCGTTCGCCGGCGCGGGCGCGCTGCGAGAACCAGATGACCTTGCTGCCGGTCTCGGTGGCGCAGCAGCCCCAGCCGTCGCTCATCGCCGCGAGGTGCTCCAGGCAGCCTCGCAGTTCCTGGTCGGGGCGCAGGGCGCGGTCGTTGTCCCCGATGGCGGTGATCAGGTGCTGCCCGTTCCACCACATCTCGATCGAGGTGTTCTTGTCCGTGGCGTGTTCGTCGATGGCCTCGAGCAGCATCTCGGCTCCGCCGCAGACGGGCTGGATCAGGTTGTCCAGGTCCCAGAACTTCAGGTGAGCGGCCAGAATGCGGCTGACCTGTCCCACCCGTTCCGGGCTGACTTCCACGTCGAGGTGGTAGTAGCAGGGCACTGCGG
This sequence comes from Streptomyces sp. NPDC056948, assembly GCF_042674225.1. Taxonomy (NCBI): domain Bacteria; kingdom Bacillati; phylum Actinomycetota; class Actinomycetes; order Kitasatosporales; family Streptomycetaceae; genus Streptomyces; species Streptomyces sp. NPDC056948. The sequence continues at coordinate 1,372 of NZ_JBHUQX010000314.1, read as the reverse complement.
TCTTCATCGGTCGGCTCCTCACCGCGAGGCTCAGCTCCTCCTCGCTCCCGCAGTCCTGCGGGACGAGCCCCGAGCACGGAACGTGAGCGTGTATCGCTTCTGAGTCACCCTCAGACTGAGGGGGCTAGCCCGTTCGTGCAACACGAGCGCACGGCCGAGGCGGTCGGGACCTGCAACCGAACGGACCTCTACGGCCTCAACGGATCACCCGGACGCGCCACTGGTTGAAGCTCCAACAGGACGTTGCGTTGTCATACATGCACCATGTGTGACAGAACTCGATCGCCGGGACGGGTCCGTGTCGCTGTGCGCGCGGCCGCCGTCCGACCGTCGGGAAACCGTGCCCCTCGAGCCCGAAAGGTGATCGGCGCCATGCTGCTACCCGCCAAAGCCGAAGTCGCCCGGCAGTTGCGGCGTTACCGGGCCTGGGAACGCGTGATGCTCGCGGCACCCAACGACCGCACGGTGCGGACCACCTTCGAGGACTCCGGCTACACGCTCTGCGTGCTGATGGGCAAGCGCTGCGCGCGGGAGGCGGCGGACGCGGCCGAGCGGTACCTGCGCACGAACCAGCTCACCTATCTGCAGGAACAGCAGGTCACCTGTCTGCAGGAACAGAACGAACGACCCCGTCCGGCCACCGCGGTGCGACGAAGACCGCCGACGGCGGAGCGGCGGTACCCAGCGGGAAGGTAACGGCCTTCCCGCACGTCTTGTCCCCATGAACCGGGCCCTGGGGGCCCGGTTTCGAGCACGGTGGAGGTGAGGACCATGAGTAGGACCCGGGCCATCGGCCGCATCCCGGTACGGGATGTCCGCCCGGCCGTGGAGAGCGGCAACCGGCCGGCGAAGGCGGTCGTGGGAGAGACGTTCGAGGTCACCGCCACCGTGTTCCGGGAGGGGCACGACGCGGTGGCCGCCAATGTCGTGCTCAAGGACCCCGAGGGCCGCCCCGGGCCGTGGACGCCGATGCGGGAGCTGGCCCCGGGCAGCGACCGCTGGGGCGCCGAGGTCACCGCGAACGCGGTCGGCCGCTGGTCGTACCGGGTGCAGGCCTGGAGCGATCCGGTGGCCACCTGGCGCCGAGCGGCGGGCATCAAGGTGCCGGCCGGCATCGACCCGGGCCTGGTCCTGGAGGAGGGCGCCGAGCTCTACGAGCGGGCGGCGGCGGGCGTTCCGAAGAACGACGGCCGCGGCGTGCTGCTCGGCGCGGCGAAGACGTTGCGCGACGACTCCCTGTCCCCTCCGGCCCGGCTCGCGGGGGCGTTGACGCCGGAGGTGGACGAGGTGCTGGCCCGGCATCCGCTGCGGGACCTGGTCACCACCTCCGAGCCGCTGCCGCTGCTGGTGGAGCGGGAGCGGGCCCTGTACG
>NZ_JBHUQX010000313.1:0-11538 GCF_042674225.1 Streptomyces sp. NPDC056948 | reverse complement strand
GCGTGTGGGCCCCGCCGATGGTGCCGGCGGGGCCCACTCACGCTATGCGGAGGCCGGTGACGGCTCGATGCCCGTGATCTCCAGCTCCCGGCCGCTGCGCAGATCGTTGGAGGGCTGGTCGCAGCGCGGGCACCAGAAGAACGGGGGCATGCCCACCGGGAACTCCTCGGCGCACGGGCCGCACCAGGCCTGCCCGGGGATCTGCTCGACCACGAGCCTGGCCCCGGCGAGGGCGGTGCCGTCGCGGGCCACCTCGAAGGCGAAACCGAGGGCGTCGGGGACGACGCCCGCCAGCTCGCCGACCCGGACGGTCACGGTCGAGACGGCGTCCGTCCCGTCCGCCCGGGCCAGCTCGTCGGCCCGCTCGATGATCGCGGTCGCGATCGACAGTTCGTGCACGGCCGGATCACGGATACCGGTTGCCCGCGCGGAAACCGCCGGCCATCCGCCAGATCCGCGCCTCCCGCCTCAGGCTGGGCCACTCCCAGCACACCAGCGCCAGAGCCACACCGCCCACCAGGACGGCCTCGGCCTTCAGCACCCGCTGTCCGCTCAACCCGCCTCGCCTGCGCGCGACGGGTCTGCGTACTCGTTTGACCTTCATTGCGGCGACTCCCTGCTCTGTCCGAGACCGGCTCTCATCCCGGCGAGATGTTCGGCATGCCCTCCACGAGGGCGTCATGCCGCTTCCAGTGGATCCCCGTGGAGCGGCGCGCGTCGGCGGTGCCGTCCTCGTGGTGCCCCTTCTGCTCCGCGTACCGTCCCTTGTTGCCCTGGTGCATGCCGGCGACGTGCCCGGGGGTGTCGGGCCTCGCCTGGGGCCGGCCCACTCTGATGCTGCCCATGGGGTGCTCTCCTTCCTCGCCTCCGACCTGCGGAGTGCGTGCTCATGGCCGCTCGGTGAGGTCCTCGAAGAACCGCTCGACGACCGGCCAGACCCGGCCGCCGCCGGACAGGCCGCGCCACTCCCGGCGTACGACGGCGACCATCCGGTAGCAGTCGTCGACCGGCACGATCCAGTGGTGATCGAGACCGTGGACGGTGTTCACCAGCAGGGCCTCCACCTCGGGTTCCACGGTGGCGAGCTGTGGAACCGTGCCGGCCAGTTCCCGCCAGGCCGCCGCGTCCACCTCCCACCGCATGGCCCCCGCCGGGCTCGGGCCCTGCGCGGTGACGGTGCCGTCCGCCCGGGGCACGAAGAAGACCAGACCGACCGGTACGCCCAGTACCGCCGTGTCGACATGCGGCAGCCGGATACGGCGCCGGGGCACGAGCCGGTACTGGCCGTCCCCCGCCCCGGCCTCGGCGAACAGCACCGAGCAGGGCCGGCAGGCGCAGCGCACCTCCTCCTGCCCGGCGTCGTGGAGATGGGCGTGCTCGTCGGCGAGCGGCGCGGCGCACAGGTCGCACACCTCCTCCGCGGCCGCCGCCGTGCGGTCGGCCGAGGAGCGGATGAGGCGGGCCAGTGCCCCGTCGGTGGTCACCGGGCGTCCCGGGTCGTCAGCGTGGTCAGCGGTACGAACGCGGGGGCCGGCGTGCTCGGCAGTGGTTCCACCGCCGTCAGCTCGGGAGCCACGGCGAGGACCGCCGCGCGGACCGCGTCGGTGACCTCGGAGCCTCCGCCACCGCAACCGGAGCCGCACCCGCCGCCCGCCGTCAGGCGCACCCGGGCGACCTGCCCCTCCACCCCGGCCCACTCCACGTCGCCGCCGCGCTCCTGGACGGCGGGCCGCAGCCGCTCGACCGCGCGGGCCGCCCGGCGCTCGGCGGGCTCGGGGTGGATGTCGTGCAGGACCAGCAGATGGCCCAGCAACTCGTCGCCGGCCAGGTTCCCGGCCAGCGGCCCGTCCGCGTGGTCCATGACGCGGGCCAGTGCCTCGCCGTAGACCTCGGTCAGGAGCGCGACCGCCTCGGTGGCGGAGCGGGTGGTGGGGCCGGGCGCGGACTCGAGGCCTGCCAGCAGGTCGTCGAGCCGGGCGAGCCGGGCCTCGACGTCCGGGTCGGCCAGCCGCGCTCCGGCGGCCTCAGCCATGGTTCGCCCCGTACGTCGGCGAGTGCAGGGTGGTCAGCGTCTTGCCCTTGCCGACGTACATGTGCACACCGCACGGCAGACAGGGGTCGAAGCTGCGGACGGTGCGCATGATGTCGACGCCCTTGAAGTCGTCCGGCCCGTTCTCCTCGAAGATGGGCTGGCCCTGGACGGCGTCCTCGTACGGACCGGGGGTGCCGTACATATCGCGGGGGCTGGCGTTCCACGGGGTGGGCGGGTACGGGTGGTAGTTGGCGATCTTCTTGTCCTTGATCACCAGGTGGTGGGAGAGGACGCCGCGTACGGCCTCGTGGAAGCCGCAGCCGATCGCCTCGTCGGGCACCTCGTAGTTCTCGAACACCTTGGTCTCGCCCGCGCGCACCATCCCCATGGCCTCTTCCAGGAACTGCAGGGCCATGGCGGCCGCGTAGGCGACGAAGTACGGCCGGGCGCGGTCGCGTTCGATGGTGTTGCTCCACTTGGGGATGCGCCACTCCAGGGTGGTCTCCGGCAGCGACTCGCCCTTGGGCAGCGAGATGCGCACGCTGTGGCCGGTGGACTTGACGTACGGGGTGTCGACGATGCCGCTCAGCGCGGTCGACCACAGCCGGGCGAGCGGGCCGCCGCCGGTGTCGAGGGCGAGGTGCGCGTCGGTCCGCTTGTCGTACCAGCGCGGGCTCATCACCCAGCTGTACTTGCCGTCGAAGTCGCGCTTCTGCGGCACCGGGACGGTGGTCTGGTTCCACGGGTGGCGCATGTCGACGGGGTTGCCGAGCGGGTCGTGCGTGACGAAGGGCGATTCGTTGACCCAGTCCTCGTAGTACGAGCTGCCCAGCATGATGCGCAGGCCGAGGTTGATGTCGACGAGGTTGTTGGTGACCAGCTCGCCGTCGACGATGATGCCGGGGGTGACGTACATGTCCTTGCCCCAGGAGTTCATCGTCTCGTAGCGGTAGTCGACGGTCTGGGGGTTCTGGAAGGCGCCCCAGCAGCCCAGCAGGACACGGCGGCGGCCGACCTCCTCGTAGCCCGGCAGGGCCTCGTAGAAGAAGTCGAAGACGTCGTCGTTCATGGCGACGGACTTCTTCACGAAGTCGATGACCCGCATGAGCCGGCTGAGGTAGTCGGTGAAGGCGGTCGGCTGCGGCATCGTGCCGACACCGCCCGGGTACAGCGTGGACGGGTGGACGTGCCGCCCCTCCATCAGGCAGAACATCTCGCGGGTGACCCGGCTGACCTTCAGGGCCTCCTTGTAGACCTCGCCCTCGAAGGGGTTGAAGGCCTTCATGATGTCGGCGATGGTGCGGTAGCCGTGGATCTCGCCGCGGGGCGCGTCGGTGCGTTCGGCGCGGGCCAGCAGGCCGGGGTTGGTGGCCTTGACCATCGCCTCGCAGAAGTCCACGAACACCAGGTTGTCCTGGAAGATCGTGTGGTCGAACATGTACTCCGCCGCTTCGCCGAGGTTGACGATGTGCTCGGCGAGCGGGGGCGGCTTGACGCCGTACGCCATCTGCTGGGCGTAGTCGGAGCAGGTGGTGTGGTTGTCGCCGCAGATGCCGCAGATCCGGGACGTGATGAAGCCCGCGTCACGCGGGTCCTTGCCCTTCATGAACACCGAGTAGCCGCGGAAGAGCGACGAGGTGCTGTGGCATTCCACGACTTCCCGGTTGGCGAAGTCGATCTTCGTGTAGATACCCAGGTTCCCGATGATCCGGGTGATCGGATCCCAGGACATGTCCACGAGTTGTGGCGGCTTGCGCTCCGTGGGCCGGGCCTCGGTGGTGGTCATCGGCGGTGCTGCCCCTCGCTGTCGGTGTTCCGGTGGGTGGTGGTGAGGTGCGCGCCCATGTGCGCGCCGGGCGTCATGAGGACCGCCAGTGCGGGTCGTAGCCGCTGGTCAGCTTGCGCTTGTTGTGGCGCCACCTGGGCTCGTGGTTGACCAGTTCGTTCGTCACGCCGCGCAGTCGGCGGATGACGGCCCCGTAGGGCTTGATGGCCAGGGACGACAGGGTTCCGCCCGGGGGCTCGTCCATGAACGGCATGAACGCGTCGGGGAAGCCGGGCATCGTGCACCCGATGCAGATGCCGCCGACGTTCGGGCAGCCGCCGATGCCGGCCATCCAGCCGCGCTTGGGCACGTTGCAGTTGACGACCGGACCCCAACAGCCCGTTTTGACGAGGCACTTGGGCGAGTTGTAGTCCTTGGCGAAGCTGGCCTGCTCGTAGTACGAGCCGCGGTCGCAGCCCTCGTGGACCGTCTTCCCGAACAGCCACTGCGGGCGCAGCATGTGGTCCAGCGGCGGCGGGGGTGCGGATCCGGCCGCGTGGTAGAGGACCCAGACCAGGGTCTCCATGAAGTTCTCGGGCTGGATCGGGCAGCCGGGCACGTTGACGATGGGCAGCCCGCCCTGGGAGGTGTAGTCCCAGCCCAGGTAGTCGGCGAGGCCCATGCAGCCGGTGGGGTTGCCGGACATGGCGTGGATGCCGCCGAAGGTGGCGCAGGTGCCGGCGGCCACCACCGCCCAGGCCTTGGGGGCCAGGTGGTCGATCCACCAGTTCAGGGGCTGCGGCTCGCCGGTCTCCGGGTCGTTGCCGAAGGACGTCCAGTAGCCCTCGCCCTCGATGATGTTCTGGTTGGGGACCGAGCCCTCGATGACGAGGATGAACGGGGCGAGGTCGCCGCGGACGGCGGCCCGGTAGGGAGCGAGGAAGTCCTCGCCGCCCAGGCTCGGGGAGAGCACCTTGTTGACCAGGTTCACCTTGGGCAGGCCCGGGATCAGGCCGAGCACCAGGTCCTCGATGGAGGGCTGGTCGGCGGCGGTCAGCGACACGGTGTCGCCGTCGCAGCTCATGCCCTCGGAGATCCAGAGGATGGTGATCTCGTCGAAGCCCTGACGGTCCTCGGCGCGATCGGGTTCCTTGCTGACCTCGGCTGTACTGCTGTTCGTTGTCATGTCACTCGGCCTCCGCTGCGGGGGTCTCGGAGTCGGTCGTGTGCCGGGCTGGTGCCGCGGCGGGAGCCGGTGCCGACGGCTCGTCCGGGGTTCCGGCGGGCTCGAGCGGTTCGAGCTCGTCGGGCCGGAAGTAGTGGAAGCGGCCGTACCAGGTGTGCAGTTCGGACGCGGGGTCGTCTTCGAGGGTGACGGCGAGGTGCACGCTGCCGTCCACGTCGTGGAAGACGGCGGCGACCTCGGCGGTCCGGCCGGCCAGGAACATGTCCTGGGCGTCGGCGCCCCGTCCGCGGGGACGGAGCCGGACACGGCTGCCGCCGCCGAGGGGCACGCCGTCGACGAGCACGGTGTCGGTGGTCGGGGAGAGACCGTCGTCGCCGCCCTCCTGCCACCAGGCGGGGCGTTCGGCGGTTGCCTGAGCGGTCGCCGGGGCGACCGGTGCCAGGGAGCGGACGGCGCCGTGGAGTCGTTCGAAGACCTCCTGCGGCATGGTGTCGACCCGGTCGAGGATCGCGGCCGCCCTGGGGTCGGTGGCCCGCGCTTCGCGCTTCTCCTCGTCGGTCAGCAGCATCGTGCGCAGGGTGAGGATCTCGTCGATCTCCGCGGCGTCGTGCAGGTCGCCCGGGCTCTCGGGGGCGACCTGGGGGTGGTCGGGCAGGATGATCGGCGCGGACAGCAGGAGGTGCCCGGCATCCTCGGCCGCGCCGCCGAGGACCGGGAAGGTGAACTCGTTGCGGCACGAGCGCGCGGGTGCCGCCAGCTCCGACGGCGGGTCGATCAGCGAGACGAACTCCACGCCGTCGCCGCCGATGAGGGTGTGGGTGGCGATGAGGGCCCGGCGCAGTGCCTCGTCACGCGCGGCCCGTCCTTCCGGTGCGGGCCCGGTGTTGGCCGTGCGGACCCGAAGCCGGCAGAGGTCGTCGGTGAGGCGCTCGGCGGTGACGGTGGTGTCGGCCCGTACCTCGTCGCGGTGCCGTGCCACCCGCCCGGCGCCCGCGGGCAGCGGCTCGAGGTCCACGCCGGCCGCCGCGCCCACGGGAGCGGTGCGTCCCGTGTCGAGGAGCTCGTCGAGGGGGACCACTAGCTCGCACTCGCGCGGTACCGCCTCGTCGAAGGTCAGATGCATCGTGCCGTCGTCGGTGCGCAGCGACGCGACGGGCCGGTGGCCGGTGTCCTCCACCTGCTTGCGCTGCGCCTGGAGGTAACGGACCCGCACACGGACGGAGGCGTCGCCGGGCCGCCGGATCCGCAGCAGGCACTCGGTCTGCTGGTACCAGGAGTCGGCGGAGCCCGAAACGCCGGGGACGACGGGGCCGTCCGACTCCACCCAGTCCCGGGGGAACAGCACCCCGAACTGCCATCGGACGCGGTTCTTGGCCGAGGACCGGCGGTAGGGGTAGAGGAGGTAGCCCTCGTAGAGGACGGCGTCGGCGACGGCGCTCAACTGTTCGAAGACGCCCCGGGACCGTTCCGGCGGCTGTTCCGCCGAGCCCGTCGTGGCAGGGCGCGCCCTGCCGCCCTCGACCAGTCCCTCCGCCATCGCGCCTCCTCGTCCGTGTGTGCACGCGCATCCCTTCCACCACGGTCACACCGCTCATCCACCCCCGCCTCCTCCGGCCCATTCGGTTGGGCCGTTCGGGGTGGGGAAGTCGTCACCTCATGGACCAGCCCACACATCACCACCCCCGCACGACCACCAGCCCCGGCGTCACGACCCTGGCCGACCCGCTGGTCAACAAGGGCACCGCCTTCAGCCGGCGAGAGCGCGCGGAGCTGGGGCTCGACGGCCTGCTGCCGCCTGCCGTGGAGACCCTGGACGAGCAGGTCGCCCGCGCCTACGAGGCGTTCCACGGCTACGACAAGCCCCTCAACCGGCACATCTATCTGCGGCAGTTGCAGGACACCAACGAGGTGCTCTTCTACCGTCTGGTCACCGAGTACCTGGAGGAGCTGCTGCCCGTCGTCTACACGCCGACGGTGGGTGAGGCCTGTCAGCGTTTCAGCGAGATCTACCGACGGCCGCGCGGGCTGTTCCTGAGCTGGGAGGACCGGCACCGCTTCCGGGACATCCTGCGCAACCGCCCGTACCCGGACCACGACGTGGACGTCATCGTCGTCACCGACGGACAGCGCATCCTGGGACTGGGCGACCAGGGCGTCGGCGGCATGGGCATCCCGATCGGCAAGCTGAGCCTGTACACGGCGATCGGCGGCATCCACCCCGCCCGTACGCTGCCGATCCTGCTGGACGTCGGCACGGACAACGAGGCCCTGCTGGACAACCCGCGCTATCTGGGCCGGCGTGACCGCAGGCTGACCGGCGCCCAGTACGACGAGATGATCGAGTCCTTCGTGTCGGCGGTCGAGGCGGAGCTGCCCGGCACGCTGCTCCAGTGGGAGGACTTCGCCACCGCCCACGCCCACCCGATCCTCGCCCGCTACCGCGACCGGCTGCTCACGTTCAACGACGACATCCAGGGCACCGCGGCCGTCGCGCTCGGCGCCCTGTCCACCGCGGCGGACGTGGCCGGCACCCCGCTGCCCGAGCAGCGACTGGTGATCCTGGGCGCGGGGTCGGCGGCCATCGGCGTCGCCGACATGATCCGCACGGCCATGGTCGACGAGGGGCTGCCGGAGGACGAGGCCACGGCACGGTTCTGGATCCTCGACGTCGACGGCCTGCTGGTGCGCTCCCGTGGCGAACTGACGCCGCAGCAGCGGAGGTTCGCGCGCGACGACAGCGAGGTGGCCGACTGGGACGGCACCGGGCTCGCCGAGGTGGTGCGCCGCGTCGAGCCGACGGCGCTCATCGGGCTGTCGACGGCTCATGGCGCGTTCACCGAGGAGATCGTGCGGCAGATGGCCTCGACCTGCGAGCGGCCCGTCGTCTTCCCGCTCTCCAACCCCACCTCCCACTCCGAGGCGGAGCCCGCCGACCTCACCCGGTGGACCGACGGCCGGGCCCTGATCGCCACCGGCTCGCCCTTCCCGCCGCTGACGGTGGACGGGCACGAGGTGCCGGTGGCGCAGTCGAACAACGTGTACGTCTTCCCGGCCATGGGGCTCGCGGTGACCGCGAGCCGCGCCACCCGCGTCACCGACCGCATGCTCGTGGCCGCCGCGCGTGCCGTCGCCGAGTGCGCGGTGCGGGCGGCGGACGGCGAGGACGGGCCCGTGCCGCTGCTGCCGCCCCTGACCGGGATGCGGGACTCCGCCCGCGAGATCGCCCTGGCCGCGGCCCTCGCCGCCGTCGAGGACGGGGTGGCCCCGCAGGCGACGGAGGAGGAGCTGCGCAAGGCGGTCGCGCAGGCGCAGTGGACGCCCCGTTACGAGGACTAGGAACGCATCCGAGCACTTCGGGGAACGTACTGTCGGACTGTCGGAGACACGACGGTCGACCCCGGAGGCATCGGCAGCATGGACCAGCGGCAGCCCCCCGACGACGCGCTGGACGCGGCCGCGGACGCCTTCGAGCGCTTGCGTCCGCGGCTGTTCGGTATCGCCTACCGCGTCCTGGGCAGCGTGTCCGAGGCCGAGGACGTGGTGCAGGACGTGTGGCTGCGCTGGCAGGGCGCCGACCGGAGCGCGGTGCTCGATCACGGGGCGTTTCTGGCGAAGATCACCACCCGTCTGGCGATCAACGTGGCCCGGTCGGCGCGGGTGCGCCGCGAGGCCTACGTCGGGCCGTGGCTGCCCGAGCCCGTGGACACGAGCGTCGACCCGCAGGTCGGCGCGGAGCGCGGCGAGGCGCTGGAACTGGCCGTGCTGCTGGTCCTGGAGCGGCTGAATCCCGTGGAGCGGGCGGCGTACGTGCTGCGCGAGGCGTTCGACTACGCGTACGACGAGATCGCGGGCATGCTGGAGCTGAGCCAGGCCAACACGCGGCAGATCGTCAGCCGGGCCCGCAAGCGGCTGTCCGCCGAGCGCCGGGAACCGGTCGACACAGCTCAGCACCGGCGCCTGTTCGACGCCTTCGTGGCCGCCGCGCGACACGGTGACGTGGCCGCGCTGGAGACCGTACTGTCGGCCGACGTGGTCGCCTACGCGGACGGCAACGGCATGCGTGGCGTGGCGCGGCTGGAGATCGTGGGGGCCGGGCGTGTGGCCAGGGTGACGGCCTTCGCCCAGAAGTTCTTCCCCGGGGCCGACTACGGCACAGTCCAGGCCAATGGACAGCCCAGTCTGCTGCTCGCCCGGGACGGGGTCGCCGTCGCCCTGGTGAGCGCCACCGTGGGGCCGGACGGCATCGACGGGCTCTACTGGGTCCTGACGCCGGACAAGCTGAGGGCGTACGAGCGGTCGGCGCGCAGGCTCACCGGCCGCCCATAGCCTCCTGGCCTCACTGCTGTTTGAGCCACTCCTCGTAGCGGGTGGCCGCGACGTGCGCGGTCCCGTCGCCGGTGAGCACGTCGGGCATGCCCGCGAACAGACCGGCGGTGTCGTCCGTGACGAGGGTCCGGCCGTCCGGCTTCGCCGCGAGGGTGAGCTCACCGAGCCGGTCCAGGCCGTGTGTCTCGGGGCCGGCGATGTCGCGGACACCGTTCGACGGTTCGCCCTGTGCCGCCTCGGCGACGGCGGCGGCGACCTCGGCGGAGGCGATCGGACGCAGTCGCAGGGAAGGCAAACGCACCTTCCCGCCCTCGGTGGACATGTCCATCACCGGAGCGATGAACTCGAAGAACTGGGTGGCGCGCACGATGCTGTAGGGCACGCCGCTGCCGCGCACGGCGTTCTCCTGGGCGGCCTTGGCCTCGTAGTAGCCGTAGCCGGGCACCTGGTCGACGCCGACGATGGACAGTCCGACATGGTGCCGCACGCCCGCCTCCTTCTCGGCGGCGAACAGGTTCCGCGCCGAGCGGGTGAAGAAGTCCAGGGCCGGCTCGGTGTCGAAGGACGGCGAGTTCGATACATCCACGACCACGTCCGCGCCCTTGAGGACCTCGGCCAGGCCCTCGCCGGTGAGGGTGTCGACGCCCGTGGAGGGGGCGGCGGCCACGGCCTCGTGCCCCCTGTCGCGCAGCAGCGCGACCACCTGCGAGCCGATGAGGCCCGTACCGCCGACGACCACGATCTTCATCACTGTCTCCGTTCGCTGGTTGGCTGACTCACCAGAGAGACAGGGCGGCGTCCGGGTCTGTGACAGCCGGTGGGGATTCACTCCGTCGGGACGGTGTCCGGCAGGCCGAGTGCGGTGGAGACATGACGCCAGACGGAGGTGAGCGCCGTGTCGAGGGTGACCGTCGGGTCGCGCAGCATGAGGCGGATGCCGTAGCCGTCGCTCAGGGACAGCACGAGCGTGCTGAGGTCGTCGACGTCGGTCGGCGTGAACTCGCCGGAGTCGATACCGCGCCGTACCGCGTCCCCCACCCAGGCGTGCAACTGCGCGTACAGGTCCACGGCGAAGACCCGGGTGGCCTCGTCGCGCAGCGCCCTGACCCACAGTTCCTGCCAGAGCCGCCAGTCCTGGTGGAGCTGGGGATCGGTCGGCAGCAGGTTGCGCAGGATGCGGGCCAGGATGACCGCCGCCGAAGCCGTTTCCGCGTCCCGTTCGAGGTCGACGGCCGTGTGGGCGAAGGAGTGGGTCATCGCCTCGGTGAACAGCTTCTCGCGTGTGTCGAAGTGGTAGTGGAGCAGCGCCGTCGACACTCCGGCGCGCTCGGCGACCATGCGCATGCGGATCTTCTCGAAGCCGATGTCGGCGATGACCTCGCACGCCGCGGTCAGGATGCGCTCGCGCGTGTCTGCCGTGCGCACCTTGGTGGACACCCTGCGGCTCCCCTCGTTCGGTGGTCGTGGGCCATGACCATCTTCCCTCACGCACGCCTCGCCGGTACCGGGGCCTCATGCCGCGGCTCTTCGTCGTACGTGTGGAAGCCCCGCCCGGACTTCCGCCCCAGCAGACCGGCCTCCACCATCCGGGACAGCAACGGGGGCGGAGAGTACTGGGGCTCGCGGAACTCGGCGTACAGCGACTCGGCGATGGCGCGCGTGGTGTCGAGGCCGATCAGGTCCGTCAGGGCCAGCGGGCCGAGCGGATGCGCGCAGCCGAGGACCATGCCCCGGTCGACGTCCTCGACGGTCGCGCTGCCCGACTCCACCATGCGGATCGCGGCCAGCAGATACGGCACAAGCAGCGCGTTGACGACGAACCCGGCCTTGTCCCGGGTCCGGACCACCTCCTTGCCGAGGGCGCCGGTCACGAACTCCTCGGCCCGTGCGGCCGTGTCGGGCGACGTGAGCAGCGACGGCACGAGCTCGACGAGGCGCAGGACCGGCACGGGGTTGAAGAAGTGCACCCCGACGACCCGGTCGGGCCGGGTCGTCGCGGCGGCGAGCCTGATGACCGGGATGGAGGAGGTGTTGGTCGCCAGGATGGTGCGCTCGCCGGTGATCACGGAGTCGAGGCGGGTGAAGACGTCGACCTTGAGGGCCTCGTCCTCGGCGACCGCTTCTATGACCAGGTCGTGGTCGTGCAGCACTTCGAGTTCATGGACGACGGTGATCAGGGAGTCGGCGACCTCCCGCCGTTCGTCGCTCAGTCTGCCGTGGGCGGTGGCC
>NZ_JBHUQX010000312.1:0-11563 GCF_042674225.1 Streptomyces sp. NPDC056948 | reverse complement strand
CTTCCCCTGTGCGGGCCGTCGCCGGGCGCGCAGGCCGCCCGTCCGCTCCCCACGGCGGCCGTCGCACGCACCGGGCGGTCGCAGGAAAGGACGTGGCTCCCAAGGTGGCAGCGCACCGCAAGCCCCGACAGCGCACCGCGAGCGGCAACACGGCCCGTACGGCCGCCACGATCGCGCTCGCCGGCGCGGCGACCGCGACGGGCTTCGACGGAACCGGACACGCCGAACCGCAGCTCACCCCCGGCCAGGTCAAGGCCAAGGTGGACAAGCTGTACCAGGAGGCGGAGGTCGCCACCGAGAAGTACAACGGCGCGAAGGAGAAGGCCGAAGCCGCCGGAGAGCGGCTCAAGAAGCTCCAGGACCAGGCGGCCCGCAAGGAGGAACGGCTCAACTCGGCCCGCGACGCCCTGGGCTCGGTCGCCGCCGCGCAGTACCGGGACGGCGGCATCGACCCCGCCCTCCGGCTCGCCCTGTCCGACGACCCCGACCGGTACCTCGAGAACGCCGAGTTCGTGGAGCGGGCCGGCAACCGGCAGAAGTCCGCCGTCGCGGGCGTCCGCAAGCAGCTCCGGGAGATCGAGCAGTTGCGCGGGGCCGCCCACATCGAGCTGACGTCCCTGAAGTCGCGGCAGACGGAGCTGAAGCGGCACAAGAAGACGATCACCGGCAAGCTGGGCTCGGCACGGCAGCTGCTGTCCCGGCTCACCGCGCAGGAACGTGCCGGCCTGGGCGAAGGTCCGGGCACGAACCGCGCCTCACGCTCCTCGACGGGCGTCCGGGACACCCTGGCGGCCCCCGGGTCAGCCGCCTCGCAGGCGCCCAACGCCCGCGCTGCCGCCGCCGTCTCCTACGCCTACCAGAAGCTCGGCAGCCCCTATGTCTGGGGCGCGACCGGCCCGAACGCCTTCGACTGCTCGGGCCTCGTCCAGGCCGCGTACCGCTCCGCGGGCGTCTCGCTGCCCCGCACGACGTACTCCCAGATCGCCTCCGGCCGCCGCGTCTCCCGCTCCGAACTCCTCCCCGGTGACCTGGTCTTCTACTACGCCGGCATCAGTCACGTCGGCATCTACGTGGGCAACGGGCAGATGATCCACGCCCCGAACTCATCGGCCCCGGTACGGGTCGCCCCGCTCGACGAGATGCCGTACGCGGGGGCCACACGGGTGGTCTGACGAGGGCCGGCCCGGGCCGCGTGTCAGACCAGCCGTCGAGCCGTGGCCCACCGGGTCAGCTCGTGCCGGTTGGAGAGCTGGAGCTTGCGGAGGACCGCCGAGACATGCGATTCGACCGTCTTCACGGAGATGAAAAGCTGCTTGGCGATCTCCTTGTACGCGTATCCCCGGGCGATGAGCCGCAGCACCTCGCGCTCGCGCTGGGTCAGCCGGTCCAGGTCCTCGTCGACCGGAGGCGCGTCCGTGGAGGCGAAGGCGTCGAGGACGAACCCGGCCAGCCGCGGGGAGAACACCGCGTCGCCCTCCTGGACGCGGAAGACGGAGTCGACGAGGTCCGTACCGGTGATCGTCTTGGTGACGTACCCGCGGGCCCCGCCGCGGATCACGCCGATCACGTCCTCCGCCGCGTCCGACACGGACAGCGCGAGGAAGCGGACCGGCTGCTCGGCGTCGGCCATCAACGGGGCACAGCGGCGCAGCACTTCCACCCCGCCACCGCCCGGGAGATGCACGTCGAGGAGGACCACCTCGGGCCGGGTCGCGGTGATGACCGTGACCGCCTGGTCGACGTCCGCGGCCTCGCCGACGACCTCGACACCGGTCTGCTCGGTCTGCCCTATCTCGGCCTGGACCCCCGTACGGAACATGCGGTGGTCATCGACGAGGACCACGCGCGCGCGACGCCCGCCGGTGCCGCCGCCCGACTCCGCGGGCCCGGCCGCCTCCGCCGGTCCCGCCGTACCGTTCGCCTCGGTCGGGTCGCTCATGACGTCTTCTCCGCCCTCTCCATCTCCAGCTCGACCTCCGTGCCGCCGTCCGGCACCGCGCGCAGCCGCGCCGTGCCGCCGTGGCGCTCCATGCGGCCGATGATCGATTCTCTGACACCCATGCGGTCGGCGGGTATCGAGTCGAGGTCGAAGCCGGGGCCGCGATCCCGGACGGACACGAAGACCGTCTTCCCCTCGACCTCGGCGTAGACCTGTACGGCTCCGCCCTCGCCACCGTACTTGGCGGCGTTCACCATTGCTTCCCGCGCGGCCTGCATCTGTGCGCCGGTCCCCTCGTCGAGCGGGCAGTCCCCCACCACCACGACCTCTATGGGCACGCCGTGCTTGTCCTCCACCTCGGCCGCGTTGTGCCGCACGGCGTCGGCGAGCGTGGTGGGTTCGTCGGCCTCGTCCTTGCCGGTGCCCTCGGGCTTGTAGAGCCAGGTGCGCAGGTCGCGCTCCTGGGCGCGGGCGAGGCGGCGCACCTCGTTCGCGTTCTCCGCGTTGCGCTGGATGAGGGTGAGGGTGTGCAGCACCGAGTCGTGCACATGGGCGGCGACCTCCGCGCGCTCCTGGGCACGGATGCGCATCAGGCGCTCCTCGGAGAGGTCCTGCGTCATGCGCACCAGATACGGCCCGGCGAGGAGTGTTATCCCGACGAGGACCGCGAGGGCCGCCTGCAGGACCGAGCCGAGGTGGGCGGCGGAGCCCTGCAGGACGAAGATGCCGGAGACGCCGGCCGTCACCAGCAGCACCCCGCCCACCGCGCGCAGCAGCGTGACCGTGCGCCGGCGGCGGCCGACCTCGACCCAGCGGGCCCGGCGGGCGTTGTCCGCCTGCCGCCAGACCAGGGCGACGCCCGCGCCGACGAGCACCGCCGGCCAGAGGTACACCCGGGCCCCGCCGCTGAGGTTCACGTTGCCCACGAACACCAGGGCCACGGCGACCATGAGCAGCAGGGCCACTATCTGGCCCTTGTCGGGTTTGCGGGCGGCGAGTCTGCGGCGGCCGTCGGGCGCGGTCTCCGAGGCGGCCGGCGGCTTCTGCGCGTCGACTCCGCCGACGCCGAGCGGGACGAAGAACCAGAACGCGGCGTACAGCAGCGCACCGAGGCCGTCGGCCATGAACAGGCCGACGAACACGAGCCGCACCCAGACGACGGGCAGCCCGAGATGCCCGGCGAGGCCTCGCGCCACGCCACCGAGCCAGCGTCCGTCGCTGCTGCGGTAGAGCTTGCGCGGCGGCCGCGGTTCGGCGAGTGGCGCTGCTGCGGCTTCCGACATGCCATTGATGGTCACACGGCCGCAAGGCCGGAGCATCAGGGTCGACCCCGGAGACTCCCCTGATCTCCTGCGGCAGGCCCGTCGAACGCTTCCCGAGCCGTCCCTCAGGGCCGATATCAGGGTCCGGCCAGGGTCGTTCCGACTGCCGCCGCGGCGCCGCGCCCGTCACCATGGACCCATGACCGATCACGAGCACGCCGCGACGGGCCCGGGACCCGGCTCCGGCCCGCGCCCCGCTCCGGGCGCCGGGCCGCAGGATGCCGCGCCCGCCGGCTCCCGCACGCAGGGGCGTGCGGGCGCGGGAGAACAGGGAGGAGCCCCCGACGCGGCCGACCCTGCCGGGGAAGCCACCCCACCCGGCCCGCCCGGCCCTCCCCGCGCCTTCCGTCGCGACCGCCGCCACAAGACCCTGGCCGGCGTCTGCGCCGGACTGGGGCGGCAGTGCGACATGGACCCGGTGATCTTCCGGATCACGCTCGCGGTGCTCTCCGTCACCGGCGGCATCGGTCTGCTCTTCTACGGCTTCGTCTGGCTCCTCGTCCCGTACGAGGACGAGGACGAGAACGAGGTGCGCAAGCTGCTGACCGGCCGGGTCGACGGCCAGGCGCTGACGGCCGTGCTGTTCGCGCTGGTCGGCTGCGGAGTGTTCCTGACCCTGCTGAACAACGGCGGAGTGCTGACCTTCGCCTTCGTCCTCTCCATACTCCTGGCCGGCTCCGGATACTGGTCACGCCAGCGCGGCGCCCCCAGCCCCGACCCGCTGGCCGCCCAGGCCGCCGCCGACGCCCCGCCCGAACCCCAGGCGCCGCCGGCCCTTGTCACCTCCCCCTCCTGGTGGCGCGACCCCATCGTCAAGGACGGCACCCACATCGGCGGCACGGGCTATCTGTGGGGCCCCCGCGACACCCGCGACCCGGACGTCGCGGCAGCCGTCAACATCGGGCTCGGCACCCGGGCCGGCGGCCGCGAGGACATACCCGTCCCGCGCGGTCGGCCGCCCCAGCCGCGCGGTCCCCGCTGGATCGGCGGCTGGGTCTTCCTGCTGGCCCTGCTCGCCGGTGCCCTGGGCACCGGCCTGACCTGGGACGAGCACCCGCTGGGCACCAGCCTGCAGACGGGTCTGGCCTGCGCGCTCGCCGTCCTGGGCCTGGGCATAGCCGTCAGCGCCTTCCTGGGACGGACCGGGGCGGGCTCGATCCTCCTGGCGATCATCACGGCCGGACTGCTCGCCGGCTCGGCGGCACTGCCCAAGGACATCGGCACCCAGTGGTCCCGCACGACCTGGCGGCCCGCCACGGTGGCGGACGTACGGCAGCAGTACGAACTGGGCACCGGCGTCGGCGTCCTCGACCTGACCGGGCTGGACGTGGCCGGGAGACAGACCGTGACGACAAGCGCCGAAGTGGGCATCGGCCGGGTGAAGGTGCTCGTGCCGGAGGACGTGACCGTGCGGCTGAGCGTAGACGTAGGGCTCGGCGACCTTCAGCTACCGGGCGACGACACGAAGGACGTGGACGTGAAACCGGGCCAGCAGAAGCAGATCACCCTCTCCCCCGCCAAGGGCGTCGAGAGGTCCGGCACCATCGATCTGGACCTCCAGATCGGCATGGGACAGGTGGAGGTGACCCGTGCTGCGTCATGAGCCCCAGCCCGGAAAGCTGGTCGCCGGTGTCGTCCTCGTCCTGGCGGGCGTCCTCTACGCCGGTGACGCGGGCGGCGCCTGGGAGATCCCGTGGTTCGTGGCGATCCCCCTCGTCATGGGCGGACTGTGCCTGGCCGGCGCGGTGGCGTTCCTGACGGGCCGCCTGCGAAGACGCCGCACGACGGGCCGTACCGCCACCGACTAGAGCCCGCCGGGGCACCGGCCACCGGTGCCCCGGGCCCGGCTACCGGTACTCCGGCTACCGGTACTCCGGCTATCGGTACTCCCGCCTCTGCCGTCGTCGTGACCTCAAGGCGGCGTCAACGGACAGCAGGGGCGCGCCCGCCAGGACGAGGGGGGTCCAGGCCATGAGGTAGGCGAGGTCGTTGCCGTAGTAGTACGGATCGGAGGCCCAGCTCACGGTCAGCCACAGGCTGAGCGAGATCAGCGCGCCGCCGAGTGCGGCCAGACGGGCGAGCACACCGAGCAGGGTGCCGATGCCGACGGCCAGTTCGCCGAAGGCGATGGCGTAGCCGAAGCCGACCGGGCTCTTCAGGGAGAGGTCGACCAGGGCGGGAATGGCAGACGAGTCGCGGACGGCGCGCATCATGTCGCCGATCGACCCGGCGCCGGCGTCCTTCATGAAGGCGCTGTCGGTGATTTTGTCCAGGCCGGCGTAGATGAAGGTGACGCCGAGGAAGATGCGCAGAGGAAGGAGGGCGTAGCGGCCGGCGGTGTCCCGCCAGCCTCCGTCGCCGCGGAAGTGGGGGGAGCCTGTGTCCGTTCGCATACTGTGAGTCATCGCTGATAGCCGCCTCTCGCCGCCGGTGCCGAGACCCCCTCAACAGACCATACGTACGACAAACAGACCGCGCTCAACCCTGTCTGTCCCCAATTTCTGCCCGACCGCCGGAGACGGCAGGCGACGTCACTCCGTCACATCAACCGCGTACCGATTCGTTTCCACCCCCGCGGCCGTGACCACCTGCACGTCCACCCGCCCCGGTTCCACATCCGCCGGCACCGGCACCGTCAGCAGCGTGTCCGCCGGGTTGCTGAAGCCGCCGGGTACCGGTACAAGCGGGACGTGGACGTGCACGGCACCCACCCGGACGACCATCCGGGCCAGCCGGTCGGCCCCCTGCGCCCCCGGCGGGACGAACCCGGCTCCCCGGATCTCGATGTCGTCGCCCGTGCGGATCGGCCCGTCGAGGTCGCCCGCCTCCCGGGCCCTGACCACGGAGAGGATGACCGGCCGGCCGCCCTCCGCGTACTTGCCGGCCAGATAGGTCGCGGCCGACACCAGGACCACCACCGCCAGCCCCCACGGCAGATCCGGCAACTGGTCCGGCCGCCTGGCCAGCCGCACCGCCGCGAAGACCAGGGCGACACCGCTGATGACGACGTACTGGATGTCGGCGAAGGTGCCCCGGCCGGCGTCGTCGGTCAGCAGGTCGGCGGCTCGCGGCCGGTCGGCGCGCACCTTCTGCAGCCGTTGCCCCAGCACCCGCAGCCCGATCACCCGCCGCACGAGCACGGCGATCCCGCACACCACGGCGAGCACGGTCACGACCCCGGCGCCGCGGGCGAGTTCCAGCCCGGAGATCAGCGCGTCCCGCTCCCGGTGCCGGGAGGCGGCCGCCAGCCGCCCCGCCAGCACGAGCACCGCGTAGGCCACGAACAGCACCCACACCGCGGCGACCGTGCGGGAGGTGGACAGCCGGTTGTCCTCGCCGATCACCGGCGCCAGCGCACCGCCCTTCGACCGGTGGAACCACGACGCCGCGGTCACCGCACCGGCCACCGCCAGGGCGGCGGCCAGCCCGGCCGTACGCGCAGCCGTCCAGCCCGCACCGACCGCGGTGAGGCACTGCCCGAGCAGCAACAGCACGACGGCCGCCCACACCACCCCCGCCGTGCGGCGCCACAGTCCCGTCAGCCAGGCCTGGCCCTCGGCCCGGCCGCGCTCGGCGACGAGTTCCGCGGACTGCGCCAGTTCCTCCGAGACCCACTGCCGGGAAGCCGAGGCGGAGTGGGCCACCGCGGCCGGCAGCCCCTGCCCGGCCGCGAACTCGTCACGCCTGCGCAGGAACGCGGCGACGGCCCGCCGGTGCCCCTCACGCGCCCCGTGCGGGCAGTCCCCGCAGGCGCACCCGCCTTCATGAGCACCGCCGTGAGTGCTGCCATGAGTACTGCCGTGGCCGCCCGCGTACCCGCTCACGGGCCCACCGGCGTACCGGCCCGCATACGCCCCCGCATCCGTATACGCCCTCGCATCCGCGTACCCACCCGCGTCCGCGCCGCCCTGTCCCTCGCGCACCGCCACGCCCGACGCCCGCCTTCCCGCGACCCAACCACCGTCGGCCTTCCGGACCCCGGAAACACCGCTGTACAACTCCCGTGCGACGACAGCGAATTGTGCCCTACACCAGCCGGTTCGCGTCCGCTCGGTCTGGTCAACACGGGTGAACTTCGGCGTGCCGTGTTGACCTGACTGGGAGAATTCCCGTATGACCGAGATCATCCAGCGTGACGGAACCTGGGCCTTCGACGGCGACACGGTCCGGATCACGCCCGGTCTGCACCGCTCCGTGCCGCTGTTCCGGCAGACGTACGGAGAGATCGCCGTGCCGCTCGAGGCGGTCTCCAGTGTCGTCCTCGAACCCGAACGCAGGCGCGGAAGGCTGCGGTTGCGGCTGCGGGAGGGCGCCGACCCGCTGCTCCAGGCGACCGGCGGGCGGCTGCCGGACGCGGCCGATCCGTACCGGCTGACGGTGGACGCCGACCGGACGGGGGTCGCCGAGTACATCGCCGAGGAGATCCGCCGCGCGCTGCTCCTGGACCGGATTCCGAAGGAGCCGGCGAAGGCCTACCTGCTGCCCGGCCCGCCGGTCCCGGTCTCGGTCCGTTCGTCCGACGGGACGGTCTCCTTCGACGGCACCCGGGTACGGATCGACTGGGCCGACACCTCCGAGCGGGTCAAACGCGCCACCGGCCCGCGGGTCATCACCATGGGCGACCTGGTCCAGGTCGAGTGGCTGCCGAACTCCGGCCACGAGGACGGCCTCCTGCGCTTCGTGACCCGCGAGACGGTGTACTCGAAGCTGCCGCCGGAGAAGGACCCGTACGCCCTGGACCTGTGGGGCAGCGTCCGCCGCGACCTGCTCACGGCGCTCGTCGCCACGGCGGTCACGGCCCGGCTGCCGCACCCGTCCACCGACACCGCGCACGACACGTCCGCCCACCAGCCGCTCCCGGCACCGGCGGTACCGCCCGCCTCCGAGCACCACGACGTACTGCTGCGCCGCCTGCGCGAATTGGGCCGGCTGCACCGGGACGGGGTGCTCACGGACGAGGAGTTCGCGATGACGAAAGCGGTGGTGCTGCGCGGCTTCTGATGCCGGGGCAGCAATGGTTCAGCTCAGCAGATCCGGCTCACTCCGGCTGACGTCCTGCCACATCGGCTGGTAGTTGATCCACGCCACCAGGTCGCCGCCCAGTTGCTCCCGTGTCGCCACCGCCATCCGGTGGTCGATCCGGACCGGCCGCCCGGCCGCCTGCGCCGTGAGCTGCACCTGGCAGGACCTCTCCATCGACACGAACCACCAGGCCGCCGCGTCCACCGAGTCGCCGACGGTCAGCAGGCCGTGGTTGCGCAGCACGAGCGCCTTGTGGGAGCCGAGCACGCCCGCGATGCGCCGCCCCTCCTCGGCGTCGACGGCGACGCCGGTGTAGGTGTCGTAGAGGGTGTGGTCCTCGTAGAACGCGCAGCTCTCCTGGGTGATCGGCTCCAGCAGCTCGCCGAGGGCCGCGAGCGCCCGGCCGTGCACCGAGTGGCAGTGGGCGACGGCGACCACGTCGGGGCGGGCGGCGTGCACCTGGGCGTGCACGGTGAACGCGGCCTGGTTGACGTGGTAGCGGCCCTCGACGACCTGGCCGTCCTGGTTGGCGAGCACCAGGTCGCTCACGGTGACGTGCCGGAAGGGCAGCCCGAACGGGTTGACCCAGAAGCAGTCGGTGAACTCCGGGTCGCGGGCGGTGATGTGTCCCGACACGCCGTCCTCGAAGCCGAGCCGCCCGAAGATCCGCAGGGCGCCCGCGAGCCGTTCCTTGCGGTGCCGGCGTTCGTCCTCGACCGACTCGTGCATGGGCGGCATCGCGAACCGCAGCCGGTCGGTGGGCAGCGGCAGGGGCGGGGTGGGCCCGTGCATAGGTCCTCCAGCGCTGTTTCTTCGTACGGGGCGGAAGCTACCGCCGGTCGGGCCGGGATGAACAGAACCGTTTCGTAAAGATGAAACGAGCGCCCCTGTGAGCACCCCCTGCGCACCCTTATGCCCCCGGTCTCCCCTACCCCACGAATAGCCGACAGAAGATGTCGGATTTCGGCGCCACACTCTCCGTATGACAGCGAACTGGGCGGTTTTCACCACCGCCGAACCGGACCTGGCCGACACGGTCGAGAAGCGCTTCGGCGCCTACACCCACCACGTCCTCGCCACCCTCCGCAAGGACGGTTCGCCCCGCACCAGCGGCCTCGAGGTGCGGTTTCTGAAGGGCGAGCTGTGGCTCGGCATGATGCCGGGCTCGCTCAAGGCCCTCGATCTGCACCGCGACCCGCGCTTCACGCTCCAGTCGAACCCCGGGGAGGGCACGGGCATGGGCGGCGGAGACATCCGGATCAGCGGCCGGGCGATCGAGGTCGAAGACGCGGAGACCAAGGCCGGATACGTCGAAGAGGTGGAACCGCCGGAGCCGTTCCACCTCTTCCGCACCGAGCTGACGGAGGTCGTGCGGACCTACGTCGAGGACGACACGTACCTCGTCGTCCAGGTCTGGACGCCCGGCGAGCCCCTGCGCACGATCAAGCGCACCTAGGCAGGGGGATCACTCCCACTCGATCGTCCCCGGCGGCTTCGAGGTCACGTCGAGGACGACGCGGTTGACGTCGCGCACCTCGTTGGTGATCCGGGTCGAGATCTTCGCCAGGACGTCGTACGGCAGGCGCGACCAGTCGGCCGTCATGGCGTCCTCGGACGAGACGGGGCGCAGCACGATGGGGTGACCGTACGTACGGCCGTCGCCCTGGACGCCGACGCTGCGGACGTCCGCGAGCAGGACCACCGGGCACTGCCAGATGTCCCGGTCGAGGCCGGCCGCCGTCAGCTCCTCGCGGGCGATGGCGTCGGCCTCGCGCAGCAGGTCCAGACGCTCCTTGGTGACGTCGCCGACGATACGGATGCCGAGGCCCGGGCCGGGGAACGGCTGGCGCTGGACGATCTCGTCCGGCAGGCCGAGCTCCTGGCCGACCATCCGGACCTCGTCCTTGAAGAGCTGGCGCAGCGGCTCGATCAGCTGGAACTCGAGGTCCTCGGGCAGGCCGCCCACGTTGTGGTGGGACTTGATGTTGGCCGTGCCGGTGCCGCCGCCGGACTCGACCACGTCCGGGTAGAGGGTGCCCTGGACGAGGAACTCCACCGCAGGGCCCTGGTCGGTGATGATCTCGACCTGGGCCTGCTCGAAGACGCGGATGAACTCGCGGCCGATGATCTTCCGCTTCTCCTCGGGGTCGGAGACCCCGGCGAGCGCCTTGAGGAACCGCTCCTCCGCGTCCACGACCTTGAGCTGCACGCCGGTCGCGGCCACGAAGTCCTTCTCGACCTGCTCGGTCTCGCCCTTGCGCATCAGACCGTGGTCGACGTACACGCAGGTCAGCTGGGAGCCGATGGCCTTCTGGACGAGGGCGGCGGCGACGGCGGAGTCCACACCGCCGGACAGGCCGCAGATGGCGCGCCGGTCGCCGACCTGCTCGCGGATCGCGGCGACCTGCTCCTCGATCACACTGCCCGTGGTCCAGGACGGCGTGAGGCCCGCGCCCCGGTACAGGAAGTGCTCCAGCACCTGCTGCCCGTGCGTGGAGTGCATCACCTCGGGGTGGTACTGGACGCCGTAGAGCTTCTTCTCGTCGTTCTCGAACGCGGCGACCGGGACGACGTCCGTGGAGGCCGTGACGGAGAAGCCCTCGGGGGCGGCGGAGCAGGCGTCGCCGTGCGACATCCAGACGGCCTGCTCGGCGGGGGTGCCCTCGAAGAGGGTGGAGGACGACTTGGAGACGTGCAGGCCGGTGCGGCCGTACTCGCGGGCGCCGGTGTTGTCGACGGTGCCGCCGAGGGTCCGCGCCATGAGCTGGAAGCCGTAGCACATGCCGAAGACGGGGACGCCGGCCTCGAAGAGCGCGCGGTCGAGGCTCGGGGCGCCTTCCTCGTAGACCGACGAGGGGCCGCCGGAGAGGATGATCGCCGCGGGGTTCTTGGCGAGGATCTCCTGGACCGGCATGGTGCTCGGCACGATCTCGCTGTAGACCCGCGCCTCGCGGACACGACGGGCGATGAGCTGGGCGTACTGCGCGCCGAAGTCGACGACCAGGACGGTGTCGGGGGCGTTGGCAGCGGGAGTCGCTGATGACACGGGGTGCCTTCCGGCGGTGGGGCGGGGGTCTTGTGCCACCCGATTCTACCGAGGTGCTCGTGGGGAGCGTCCCGCCCACGGACGGTCCGGGCTCCGGCACCCGCGTCTCACCATGCGAACCCGCTTGGACGCCGTGCCGCCCCAGGGCATACTTGCGCCATGCTCACGCACCAGACCTTCCGCTTTACCTATGGCACCCGGCCCGCCGGCTGCCATGGTCGTGCTGCTTGAGCA
>NZ_JBHUQX010000311.1:0-11580 GCF_042674225.1 Streptomyces sp. NPDC056948 | reverse complement strand
CGGATCACACGATCCGCGCCCCTCTCCACTTTTGTGGCTCCCACCCGGCGGGTAAGGTTAGGTTAGCCTCACCGATCAACGGGAGGGCACCAGAGAACGAAACCCCGCCGGGAGGTGAACCGCGTGTACATCTGCAGTTGCTTCGGGATCACCGAGCAGCAGGTCAAACAGCACGCGGACAGCGGCGCCTGCACT
Organism: Streptomyces sp. NPDC056948; assembly: GCF_042674225.1. Classification (NCBI taxonomy): domain Bacteria; kingdom Bacillati; phylum Actinomycetota; class Actinomycetes; order Kitasatosporales; family Streptomycetaceae; genus Streptomyces; species Streptomyces sp. NPDC056948. Next base: position 11,385 of record NZ_JBHUQX010000311.1, on the reverse strand, counting down.
CCCCGCCAGATAGCCTCCGCCTGCAAGGCGGGCACGGACTGCGGGTCGTGCGTACGCCGTATCCAGGCGATCCTCGGCAGGGGCGCGTGCCCACGCCGCGACCTGGCCGACCAGGGCGAGCCGGTGCTCTCGGAACTGGAAGACGCCGCCTAGGCAGGCCTCAGCTCGGCTGCTCGATCTGCTGCGCGATGTACAGCGCCTCGCCGAGCTTCTCGATGAGCTCGAGCTGTGTGTCCAGATAGTCGATGTGGTGCTCCTCGTCCTCGAGGATCGACTCGAAGAGGTTCGCGGACGTGATGTCGCCCTTGGTGCGCATCACCTCGATGCCCCGCTTGAGGCGGTCGATCGCCTCCACCTCGACCTGCCGGTCGGCCTGGAACATCTCGGTGACCGTCTGCCCGACCCGGACATGGAACAGCCGCTGGTAGTTGGGCAGGCCGTCCAGCATGAGGATGCGCTCGGTGATCTTGTCCGCGTGCTTCATCTCATCGATGGACTCTTCACGCGTGTACTTGGCGAGCTTGGTCCAGCCTTTGTTGTCCTGGATCCGGTAATGCAGCCAGTACTGGTTGATCGCCGTCAGCTCGCCGGTCAACTGCTCGTTGAGGAATTCGAGGACCTCGGGGTCGCCCTGCATCGCAGAGGCTCCTTCCACGCGTAAGAACTGGCAGGTTGCGCCGCATGATTCCACCGCGGAAGAAGATCGTCCAGTAAGTCTTCACTTAGTAAGTAAGGGCATGCTTAGTTCTGAATGCCCTGTTTTGGAATGGCCCGGGTCAGGGGCATTACCCGAGGTCTGTCAGGATGGACACATGGGTCAGCCGGTGGGACGCGAATCGGGAGAAGGGCGCGATTCAGCAGGAGCGACGCAGCCCGGGCTTCCGCCGGGACAGCGATTGCAGCGCGGCTGGCCGGTCACGCACTACGGGCCCGTCCCCAAGTTCCGGCCCGAGCGCTGGGAGTTCAGGGTCTTCGGCGCCACCGCCGGCGGCGGCAAGCACTGCTGGACCCACGAGGAGTTCACGGCCCTGCCGTACACCACCGTCGTGGCCGATCTGCACTGCGTCACGAAGTTCAGCATGCTGGGCGCCGAGTGGGGCGGGGTTCCCGCGCGCACCATCCTCGACATCGCTCCGCCCGCGGACGACGTCACCCATGTGATGGTGTGGGCCGAGTACGGATTCAGCTCCAACCTCCGGCTGTCCGACTTCGCCTCCGAGCAAGCCCTGTTCGCCACCCACAAGGACGGCGAACTCCTCACCGCCGAGCACGGCTTCCCGCTGCGCCTGATCGTGCCCCACCTGTACGCCTGGAAGGGCCCCAAGTGGGTGCGCGGCGTGGAGTACATGACCGCCGACCGGCGCGGCTTCTGGGAGGAGCGCGGCTACCACAACCTCGGCGACCCGTGGCAGGAGCAGCGCTACTCGTACCAGGAGGAGCCCGGGGACGGCCCCGACCTCTGATCGGAAGCTGTCAGCAGTCGCGCAGCTTCTTCAGCCGCTCCACGTCCGCCGCGTGCCCCTCCTTGCCGCCCGGCGTCTCGATGATCAGCGGCACGCCCTCGGTCGCGGGGTGCGTCATCAGGGCCCGGAACGGGTCCTCGCCGATGTGGCCCACACCGATGTTCTCGTGCCGGTCCTTGTGCGCCCCGACCACGTCCTTGGAGTCGTTGGCGTGGATCAGCTTCAGCCGGCCCTCGCCGACCGTGTCCACCAGCAGGTCCAGCGTCTGGTGCATGCCGCTCGGGCCGGTCAGGTCGTGCCCCGCGGCGAAGATGTGGCAGGTGTCCAGGCACACGCCGAGCATCGGGTGGGCGTCCAGCGCCTCGAAGTACGGGCCGAAGTCCCAGGTCCGCGAGCACAGCGAGGCGCCCTGGCCGGCCGTCGACTCCAGCAGCAGATACGGGTCGTCGTCGTGGGTCAGCTCCTCCAGCAGCGGCAGCAGACGCTCCCGCACCTGCTTCAGCGCCACGGACCGCTCCCGGCCGCCGGTCGCGCTGCCGGTGTGCACGACCACGCCCAGCGCCCCGATCTCCCGCCCGCGGCGCAGCGAGTGCCGCAGCGACTCCACCGACCGCTCCGCCGTCGCCTCGGTGTGCGAGCCGAAGTTGATCAGATAGGGGGCGTGGACGTACGCCGGGATCGACTCGGCCTCGCATGCCGCGCGGAACGCCTCGTCCTGCTGGGGATTCCCGGCCGGTGTGGCCCAGCCGCGCGGGTTGGCGACGAAGACCTGGACGGTCTCCGCCTTCAGATCACGGGCGTACGACAGACCGACGGAGTGCAGCCCACCGGCCACGGGGACGTGGCCGCCCACCGGGTTGCGGGAGGGGCCGGAGAGCTGATTGTTCACCCGTTCAGGGTGTCATGCGGCCGGCCCTGCCCCGTCCACGGGCTCCCCGCCCGCGCTCGTCACCTGATCTTGATGGTGATCGTCGAACCCTTGGGCGCGGTCTGGCCGCCCTCGACGGACTGCCCCTTGACCTCGTCGCCGAACAGTCCGAGCAGACCGCGGTCCTCGTCGACCTGGAACCCGGCGCTCTCCAGTGCCTGCGTGGCGTCGTCGACGCTGTCGCCGACCACGTCCGGGACCTCGATCATCTCGGGGCCCTTGGACAGCGTCAGCGTCACCGTGTCGCCCTCGGCCGCCCGGCCGCCGGCGTTCGGGGTCTGCTTGACGACCTGGCCCTTGTCGAACTCGGAGGAGTTGACCCGCTCGGTCGCGACCTTCACCTTGAGCCCGGCGTCCTGCAGCTGCGCCCGGGCGTCGGCTTCGTCCGCGCCGGAGACGTCGGGGATGTCGATGGGGCTGCCCTTGCTGACGACCAGCGCGACACCCGTGCCCGCGCGCACCTTCGTGCCGTCGGCGGGCCGCGCGGAGATCACCGAGCCCCTCGGCACGTCCTCGCTGAACTCCCGGGTGACCATGCCCGGCTCCAGCCCGTCCTCCTTGAGCTGAGCCCGCGCCTTGGCCAGCTTCTGGCCCTCCAGGGCGGGCACGCGCACCGTCTCGGGGCCGTCCGACACGGTGATGCTCACCGAGTCGTTGCCACGGATACGCGCCCCGGACTTCGGGTCGGAGCTGATGATCTGGCCCCGCTCCACGGTGTCGCTGTAGGCGTGCTCGACCTTGCCGAGATCCAGCCCGGCGTCCTCCAGCCGGCTCTCGGCCTCGGTCTGCGTCTTCGCCAGCAGTGGCGGGACCTCGGTGAACTGGCCCGAGTTGATGTACCAGATGCCGCCGCCCAGGCCCAGCACGAGCAGAACGGCGACGACGATCGCCAGCGGGCCGCGCCGGGACCCCGAGCGGCGCCGGGACGGCGGGGGCGGCGGGGACTCGAAACGGCTGGTGCGGTTGAGCGCCGCCTCGGAGGGCTCGTCGTCCTCGTTGACCGGCAGGGGGCGCAGCGTGGCCAGCGCGCGCGGGATCACACTCGTACGGTCGTCGGCGCCGTCGTGCTGCGAGGTGAGCGCCTGCGGCGGCACCACGTCCAACTGCTCCGCGCTCAGCCCGGCGCGCCCGTCGCGGACCTGCGCGAGCAGCGCCACCGCGTCGTACGGGCGGATGTCAGGGGTGCGGGCGGTCGCCGAGGCCACCATCTCGTCCAGGTCGTAGGCCAGACCGGGCACGGCGGCCGACGGCGGCGGGACGTCCTCGTGCAGGTGCTTGTACAGGATCACGGCCGGGGAGTCCGCGTCGTGCGGCTTGTCGCCGGTCAGCATCTCGTACAGCATCACCCCGCACGCGTACACGTCGACACGGGGGTCCGCGGTGCCGTTCTCTATCTGCTCGGGCGCGAGGTACGCGACCGTGCCGAGCACGGTCCCTGTGGTGTTCGTCACCGTGTCCACGGCACGGACGAGTCCGAAGTCGGCGACCTTCACCCGGCCGTCGTCCCCTATCAGGACGTTCTCCGGCTTCATGTCCCGGTGCACGAATCCGGCGCGGTGGGCGGCGCCCAGCGCGGCCAGGACCGGCTCCAGGATGTCCAGGGCGGCGCGCGGCTGCAGGGCCCCGCGCTCGCGCAGCACGTCCCGCAGGGTGCAGCCCGCGACGTACTCCATGGCGAGATAGACGTACGAGCCGTCGGTGCCCTGGTCGAAGACCTGCACCACGTTCGGATGGGCCAGCCGGGCGACGGACTTCGCCTCGCGGATGAACCGCTCGACGAACGAGCTGTCGACCGCGAGCGAGGGGTGCATCACCTTGAGCGCGAGAACGCGGTCCAGCCGGGTGTCCACAGCCCGGTAGACCGTCGCCATCCCGCCGACGGCGATACGCGCGTCGATGCGGTACCGGCCGTCGAGCACCTGCCCGACCAAGGGGTCCTGAAGGGTCGTGTCCACGGAGGCGAGTGTACGAGCCACGACCGACAGCCCGCCGCCCCGTCCGGATTCGGGCCGGTACTGCGACTGACCTGTGACGTGTACGCCGGCGCCTACTGGAAAGCGGGGCGCTCCGGATCAAGCGCGGCCCTTCCCTCCGTCGGAGACGACGCCTCGGCGAAATGCCGCCGCGGAATGCGCCCGGCCCGGTACGCCAGCCGCCCCGCCTCCACGGCATGCCGCATCGCGTCGGCCATCAGGACCGGCTCCTGCGCCCGTGTCACCGCCGAGGCGAGCATCACACCCGCGCAGCCCAGCTCCATCGCCAGCGCCGCGTCGGACGCCGTACCCGCGCCGGCGTCCAGGATCACCGGCACGCGCGCGTGCTCGACGATCAGCTCGAAGTTGTGCGGGTTGCGGATGCCGAGCCCGGAGCCGATCGGCGAGCCGAGGGGCATGATCGCCGCGCAGCCGGCGTCCTCCAGCTTGCGCGCCAGCACGGGGTCGTCATTGGTGTACGGCAGCACGGTGAACCCGTCGTCGACCAGCGTCTCGGCCGCCTCCAGCGTCTCGATCGGATCCGGCAGCAGCGTGCGCTCGTCGGCGATGACCTCCAGCTTGACCAGGTCGGTGCCGAGGGCCTCGCGCGCGAGACGGGCTGTGAGGACGGCCTCTCCGGCGGTGAAACAGCCCGCCGTGTTGGGCAGCACCCGGATGCCGAGCCGGTCCAGGACGGACAGTACGGAACCGTGCACCGAGGGGTTCACCCGGCGCATCGCGACCGTCGTCAGCTCCGTCCCGGACGCGACCAGCGAACGCTCCAGCACCTCGAGGCTGGGCGCCCCGCCCGTGCCCATGATCAGGCGGGACGTGAAGGACGTACCACCGAGGACAAACGGATCGTCGGCCATGGTCAGCCTCCTTGGACGGCGGTGAGTACTTCCACGCGGTCTCCCTCGGCGAGGGACGTGGACGGCCACTGTGCGCGCGGGACGACGGTTTCGTTGAGGGCGGCGGCCACTCCGGAGGGCGAGGCGGTGAGCGACCTCACGACGGTGTCGAGAGCCGTTCCGGGCCGGACGTCCCGGGTCTCCCCGTTGACGGAGATGTTCATACGGGCTGCTCCGTGAGTGCGGTCGCGGTACTGAAGCGCTTCGGGGTGAAGGGGCGGGCCTCCTCGGGGAGTTCGCCCGCCGTCAGGGCGTGCGCCATGGCGTCGCCGGTCACCGGCGTGAGCAGGACACCGTTGCGGTAGTGCCCGGTGGCCAGCAGCAGTCCCTCGAGACCGGTCGGGCCGAGCAGCGGCGCGTTGTCGGGGGAGCCGGGCCGCAGTCCGGCCCGGGTCTCCGTGAACGGCAGCTCGGTGACGCCCGGGACCAGCTCGTGCGCGTCGCGCAGCAGCTCGTACACGCCGCCCGCGGTCACGGTGGTGTCCCAGCCCAGCTCCTCGCTGGTCGCCCCGATGACCAGCTCGCCGCTCTCGCGCGGCACCAGGTAGACATGGCTGCCGCGCACGACCGCGCGCACGGTCCGGCTCAGGAAGGGCCCGTGCCGCCCCGGCATGGTCAGCCGTACGACCTGCCCCTTCACCGGTCGCACGGGAGGCAGCACATCCTTGGGGACGTCCGCGAGCCGCCCGCTGAGGCTGCCCCCGGCCAGCACCACCTGCCCGGCGTCCAGGACGGTCCCGTCGGCCGTGACGACGCCCGCGGCCCGGTCCCGTACGACGGTGAGCCGCTCCGCCCACACCCGGTGGAAGGCCACGCCCGCCCGCTCGCACGCCGTCACCAGCGCCCCGGACAGCCGCCGCGGGTCGATCTGGTGGTCGCCGTCGACCCGCAGCCCGCCGCGCACGCCCGGCGCGAGCATCGGCTCCAGGCGACGGCACTCCCGCCCCGACAGCCACTGCGACTCCAGGCCGGACTGCTGCTGCAGGGTGTGCAGTTCGCGCAGATGGGCCCGGTCGTCGGCGTCCAGAGCGACGGCGAGCGTGCCGCAGCGGCGGTAGCCGAGGTCGTGGCCCGTGAGGTCGGTGAGCTCGGCCGCGAAGTCCGGGTAGCGCCGGGCGGAGGCGAGGTTCAGACCGAGCAGGGTCTGCTCGCCGTAGTGCAGTTCCGTGACGGCGGCCAGCATGCCGGCCGCCACCTGGGCGGCCCCGCCGCCCGGCTCGGGGTCCACCACGGCCGTGGCGAGCCCGCGTTGCGCGGCCCGCCACGCGGTGACCAGGCCGATGATGCCGCCCCCGATGACGAGGACGTCTGACGTTGGCGTACGCGACATGGGCGTCCAGCCCCTCCCTTCGCCGGCATGACCCGGATCAGGTTCGTACGGTCGGAGGCCGCCAGCCTCCCTCTCAGCCCGGTGCGTCCGGGCTCCCGCGAGTGCTCTACGTTGGCCACCCTAGCCCGATGCCGTATGCCGCAGTAAGGGAGCCTCCGCGCATGGCCCGATCCCTCGACGGTCTTCTCCTCGCCCCGGTCGCCGACCAGGCGCCGGGCCAGGTGGGGACCCGCACCCGGTTCACGTACCACGAGAAGGACGGCGAGATCTGGGCCGAGTACACCGGCGGCGACGTCGTACGCGGCCACCTCGTGGGTACCCGGGAAGGTGACAGGCTGGACTTCCGGTACGTACAGCTCAAGCAGGACGGAACCACCTCCTCCGGGCACTGTGTGTCGACGGTCGTGGAGCTGACCGGCGGGCGGGTGCGGCTGGAGGAGACGTGGGAGTGGGAGTCGCAGCAGGGCAGCGGGACGAGCGTTGTGGAGCAGGTCACTGCGCATGAGCACTGACTGACAAAACGTCAGGTGTCTATGGTGATCAGGTGAGCGAGCAGACGCAGGAACCAGGTCCGTCCGCGCCGCGGCGCGTGGTCGTGGCGGGTGCGGGCATGGCCGGTGTGCAGACCGCGGTCGCTCTGCGGGAGCAGGGCTTCACCGGAGCCGTGATCCTCATCGGCGCCGAGCCCCACCAGCCGTACGACCGGCCCCCGTTGTCCAAGGCCGTCCTGCTCGGCAAGGCCGAGGGCTCCGCCTTCGACCTCGACTTCGAGGCCCTCGGCATCGAACTGCGACTCGGCTGCGAGGTGCTGGGCCTGCGCCCCGGCGATCACGAGCTGGACACCGAGGACGGGCCCGTGCCGTACGACGTCCTCGTCGTCGCGACCGGCGCCGAGCCGGTCCGGCTGCCCGGCGCGGAGGGCGTGCCGGGCGTGCATCTGCTGCGCACCCTGGACGACGCCGAGCGGCTGCGGCCGGTGCTGGCCCGCAAGCACGACATCGTGGTCGTCGGCGCGGGCTGGATCGGCGCGGAGTTCGCCACGGCCGCGCGCGAGGCGGGCTGCGCGGTGACCGTCGTGGAGGCCGCCGAACGGCCGCTCGCCGGGGCACTGCCCGCCGAGGTCGCGGCCCCGATGGCCGGCTGGTACGCCGACGCGGGAGCGGTGCTGCGCACGCACGCGCGCGTGGAGCGCGTCGAGCCCGGGGCGGTGCTGCTCGACGACGGCACGCGGCTGCCGGCGGGCGCGGTCGTGGTCGGCATCGGCGCCCGCCCCGCCACGGCGTGGCTGACCGGCTCCGGAGTGGAGCTGGGTTCCCAGGGCGAGATCGTGTGCGACCGGCACCTGTGTACGTCGGTGCCGGACGTGTACGCGGTCGGCGACTGCGCCTCCTTCCCCTCGGGGCGGTACGGCGAGCGCCTGCTGGTGCACCACTGGGACAACGCCCTCCAGGGGCCGCGCACGGTGGCCCTGAACATCGTCGGCCGGGCCTCGGGGGAGACCGCGGCGGTGTACGACCCGGTGCCGTACTTCTGGTCCGAGCAGTTCGGGCGGTTCGTGCAGTACGCCGGGCACCACGCCGGCGCCGACACGACCCTGTGGCGGGGCGACCCGGCCGGGCCCGCCTGGACGGTCTGCTGGCTCCGCGGCGACCGGCTGGTCGCGCTGCTGGCGGTGGGGCGCCCCCGGGACCTGGCGCAGGGGCGTCGCCTGATCGAGTCGGGCGCCGCCATGAATCCGGTGCTGCTGGAGGACCCGGCGAGGCCGCTGAAGGCGGCGACGGCGTAGCTGTCGGGGAGCGTGTTGTCCGTCCGGGTGGGCCGGGCTGACTTCCGACTGTCAGTGGCGGATGGCAGGCTGGTTCCGTGACCGAGATTGACGCAAAGATCGATGCTCTCGTCCCCGCCTGGCTCACCCTCCCCGACATCGCCGAACAGTTCGGTGTCGAGGTGACGCGTGTGCGGCAGCTGGTCAAGGACGGCCAGTTCATCGCCGTACGCCGAGGTGAGAACCGCGCGCTGCACGTCCCCGCCGCCTTCATCGACGGGGACAAGGTCGTCAAGGGCCTGTCCGGGACCTTGACGCTCCTGCGGGACGACGGCTTCACGGACGAGGAGATGCTGGAGTGGCTCTTCACCCCCGACCCGAGCCTGCCCGGCACCCCGGCGCAGGCACTGAGTGAGAATCGCGGCACGGAGGTGAAGCGCCGCGCCCAGGCGCTCGCGGTCTGACCCGACCTCGACGGACAACCGTCCGGTGCCGTGCGAGCGGGGCCGGACCTGAACCACTGCCCGGAGTGCGGGCCGAGGCCCGCGGGGCCACGGTCCCTGGGTGGCTCGCGCCCGCTACGGGGCGTGGGCCGCCGGGGCGGGCCCTGCGGGACCCCTGCCGGGGTCTTGGGCCGGGTCGGCCTCCGCCTCCGTCGGGGCTCGGCTGCTGCCCGGTCCGGGTGAGAGACTCGGGGCCTGCCCGGGGCTTGCCGTGGCCCCTTGCGGGCAGCGACCGACAGTGGGCCGCCGGCCGCCTGTCACCGGCAGAGTGGCCTCGCCGCCCTGCCGGCACCGGCACGGGGTGCTCCGGCGCCCTGGTCGCAGCCCGTACGCCACCGCCACCGGCACGGGTGTCCGCACCCGCCCGCCACCGACACCCAGGGGGACACGCATGCCCGCCACCACCGCCACCACCGCACGGGCTCAGCTCGCCGACGCCCGGGTCTACCTCTGCACCGACGCCCGCGAGCGGCAGGGCGATCTCGTGGAGTTCCTCGATGCCGTGCTGGCCGGTGGGGTCGACATCGTGCAGTTGCGGGACAAGGGCATGGAGGCGGGCGAGGAGCTGGAGCAGCTCGCCGTCTTCGCCGACGCCTGTGCCCGGCACGGCAAGCTGCTCGCGGTCAACGACCGCGCCGACGTCGCCCACGCCGCCGGCTCCGACGTGCTGCACCTCGGCCAGGGCGACCTGCCGGTCCCCGCGGCCCGCGCGATCCTCGGCGACGACGTCCTGATCGGCCGCTCCACACACGCCGAGTCCGAGGCCGCCGCGGCAGCCGCACAGGACGGCGTGGACTACTTCTGCACCGGCCCGTGCTGGCCCACCCCCACCAAGCCCGGCCGCCACGCCCCCGGCCTGGACCTCGTCCGGTACACCGCCGCCCTCGGCACCGACCGCCCCTGGTTCGCCATCGGCGGCATCGACCTCGGCAACCTCGACCGGATCCTGGAAGCGGGCGCCCGGCGCGTCGTCGTCGTACGGGCGATCACCGAGGCCGACGACCCGGGCGCGGCGGCGGCCGAGTTCGCGAAGAGGCTGCGGGAGAAGTAGTACGCCGGTTGGCCGGTTTGTCCAAGGGGTGGACAACAAGTACACAAATCGGGCAAATATCGATGCCCGGTTGGGGGACAGACCGCCCCTGGCTAACCTGCCGGTATGGCCCTCGGCACCGCATCCATCAGGTCGGACCACGCACGCACCGTCCGCGACATGCTCGCGACCGGCAAGACGACGTACTCGTTCGAGTTCTACGCGCCCAAGACTCCGAAGGGCGAGCGGAACCTGTGGAACGCGCTGCGCCGGGTCGAGGCGGTGGCGCCCGACTTCGTGTCCGTGACCTACGGCGCGGGCGGTTCCACCCGCGCGGGCACGGTCAAGGCGACCGAGGCGATCGCCTCCGACACCACCCTCACCCCGATCGCGCACCTCACGGCCGTCGACCATTCGGTCGCCGACCTGCGCAACATCATCGGCCAGTACGCCGATGCCGGGATCCGCAACATGCTCGCCCTGCGCGGCGACCCGCCCGGCGACCCGATGGGCGACTGGGTGCCGCACCCCCGCGGCCTCGCCTACGCCGCCGAACTGGTCGAGCTGATCAAGGCGTCCGGCGACTTCTGCGTGGGCGTCGCCGCCTTCCCCGCGATGCACCCGCGCTCCAGCGAGTGGGATGCCGACGTCCGCCACTTCGTGGACAAGTGCCGCGCGGGCGCGGACTACGCGATCACGCAGATGTTCTTCCAGCCGGAGGACTACCTGCGGCTGCGTGACCGGGTCGCGGCCGCCGGCTGCGACACCCCGATCATCCCCGAGATCATGCCGATCGCCAGTGTGAAGTCGCTGGCGCGGATCCCGTCCCTCACCAACGCCGCGTTCCCGGCCGCCCTGAAAGAGCGGATCCTCACAGCAAAAGACGATCCGGCGGCTGTACGCTCCATTGGTATCGAATTCGCCACGGAGTTCTGTGCGCGGCTGCTCGCCGAGGGAGTGCCCGGCTTGCACTTCATCACGCTCAACAACTCCACGGCGACCCTGGAAATCTACGAAAACCTGGGCCTGCACCACCCACCGCAGGCCTAGACCGTTCGCACCGGTATACGACACACTGCGTAGCGGCGACTGGGAGAGGGGCGTACATGGGCTGGGCGGTCCTCTACATCGCGTTCGGCATCGTCGCGCTGTGGCTGCTGGGCGAGGTGCTGCTGCAGTACAAGGCGCGGCTGCGCTGGCGGCTGCTGGCCTTCGCCGGCTTCCTCGGCGTCGTCGTCGGTGTCCTGATCCCGTCGGTCGTCGTGATCGGACTGGGCGCGGCCGCCTTCGCGGTCGGGCAGACCTACGTCACCCTGTCGTTCCGCAGCGGCTTCGCGGCCGGCTGGGCGATGAACGCCCCGATGCTGGGCGGCGGCAAGCGCGGCCGCGGCGAGCGGGGCCGCCAGGAGCCGACCCTCGAGGTCTCCGGCCTGGAGGCCGCGGGCGGCGGCTACGGCGACGAAGGCGGCGACTACCGCCGCG
>NZ_JBHUQX010000310.1:0-11609 GCF_042674225.1 Streptomyces sp. NPDC056948 | reverse complement strand
GAAGACGTTCCTCGGGGGCCGAGCCCTGAATCAGGCGGTGGGTCAGCCCGCGCCGACACCGTCCGTGTCACCGGCCGCGGCCGCCCGCTGCCCGGGCACGGCGTTCGCCAGCTCGGCATCGGCCTCGGCGTCGACCTCGGCATCGGCCAAGGCGGCCGCCACCCGTGACTCCTGGCCGACGTTGCGCGTCTCGGCCTTGAGCGCGAGGTCCGCGACGGCGGTGTTGAACTGGACGAGGGAGGTCGGCTCGTCCGGGCCCAGCAGGTACTGCTTGAGCTCCTTGCGGTCCTCGGCCAGCGGGTCGGCGGCCCGGTCGCGGACGGCGCCGAGCAGCGCGCCCAGCTCGGCCGCGCTGTTGGACAGGATCACCGCGGCGCGCACCGCCGTGTTGTTCCGCTTGAACTCCTCGACGCCCACTTCGGCGGAGTCCGTGACCGCGTACGGCTTGCCGCTCGCGATGAAGTCGGAGACCACGCTGGAGATGTCGGAGACCATCGCGTCGGAGACGTTGAAGCAGTCGTACAGCCGCGGGTCGGCGCCGGTGATGACGCGGTGCTCCCAGGCGGGGAAGGAACGCCAGTAGGCGTCGTTCCACTCGGCGCGCAGCCGGGCGACCTCCTCGTGCCGGGCGACGTCGACCAGCCCGTCACGGGTGGCCTCCGCCTCGTCGCGACGCTCGCCGCCGGAGCCGGAGAGCTGCGCGAGCCGGGCCTCGATACGGGCCAGCTCGGTCTTGGCGTCGGCCTGAACGGCCGTGTCGGCGACGAAGCGCGTGTCGATCGCGCGCTCGGCGGCGGCCTGCCGGACCAGGGCGGTGATGCGCTGGTGGGCGGCGCCGGCCTCCTTGCTGACGTTGCCGGTGAACGGGTGCGGCTTGTACAGGACGCGGACCGGCGGGTCGGCCTGCACGAGCTGCTGCACGATGTTCTCGCCGGCCAGTACGACCGAGGTGTTGCCCGGGTTGCCGTCCCAGCCCTCCCAGGTGGGGGCGTAGAGCACGGTCGGGATCCGGCCGTCGGGCACGCCCTGCCAGGTCTGGATCGGGGCGAGCTGGGGGCGGCCGACCTCGACGATGTCGTCGTCGCGGACACCGACGTCGGCGATGGCGTAGCGGTCGCGGCCCGCGCGTCCGGCCGTCCACACCTCGTCGTAGACCTTGCTGTACGGGTTGACGCTGGCGAGCTTGTCGCTGTCGCCGTGGCCGATGAAGACGTGCTTGATCGTGGGCACGCGCAGCATGTGGATGTTCTTGCCGACGTTGGCCGCGTAGAGCGCGACACGCACCGTGGACAGGTCCATGTTCATCAGGTGCACCCCTCCGGGCACGCAGATGACCGGGACCGTGGTGGGCGCCAGGTTGTTCAGGATGGCCCGCTCACGCAGGATGATCAGCGGCTTGGAGTCCAGGTTCTCCATGGTGTCCAGCCACATGTTGACCTGGTAGACCGAGTCCTTCGAACCGGAGAAGTACAGGACCGTCTCCGGCTTGTACTCGCCCAGCCAGTCGTCCATGGCGGCCAGGACCCGCTCGGCGTTCGGCGGGATCTTCCGGCCGCGCACGTACGGCACGAGCGCCAGCACGTACAGCGTGCCGAGGGCCACCGTGATGCCGATGCCGATGAAGCCGACGAGGGCGGACTTCACCTGCGAGGCGAGCAGGACGCCGGCGACCGCGAAGAGGTCGATGTGGAGCATCTTCTCGGCGGAACGGTGCAGCAGCTTGCGCGGCGGGGCGTCCGGGATGCGGATGCGCGACTTCAGGTCGACGTTGCGGGTGGCGACCGGCATGCGGCGGCGGTTGCGGATGAGCTGGACCAGCGCGCCGTGCGGGGCCTGGAGACCGTAGAAGGCGATGAAGCAGGCGATCGCCCCGTAGTAGATCAGGTTGTCCGCGAGGGACAGCCGGGCCAGCAGCAGGACGAGGAGGAGCTGCCGGATCAGGAAGCGGATCGACAGGCCGGCCCGCACCTTGCTGAGGCGGTTGATCAGGTAGCTGCCCTTGCGGTGCAGATAGTGGTCCGCCAGGTACGTCACGGCGGCCGCTGCCGCGAAGGCGGGAACGCTCGGGACGAGCGCGGCCAGCATGAGGGCGGGGTAGCCCGCCATCATGAGGACCGCCGCGGCCAGCTGGGCCGCACTGCCCACCCGGGCGACGCGAATAGCGGTGGATATCACGGAGAAACCTGCTCTTGGGAGGGGTGTGCCGGTCTGGTTCGGAATTGCGGCTGGTCTGTGAATATTCGCGGGACGGTATGGATTCAGGCCCCTGCGAACACTCCTGTTGACGAACTTCGTTAACAGGAGAGCGCAGAGGCCTGAATTACCGGAGTCTATTTGGCGCCAATTATTACACGCCGTCCTGCCGGTCCAGCACCGTGGCGAGTGCCTGCTCGAAGCCGGACGCCCGGGCCGCGCCGGCCGTCGGGTCCTGCTGGCGGACGTCGATGACGTGGCCGGTCAGCTCGGAGAGCAGCACGTCGAGCGAGGTGCGGGCCACGGCCTCGGAGGACAGCAGGGAACCCGAGGGCTCCTGGCCGAAGGCCTTGGTGCGCATGGGGGTGGCGGTGCGCTCGGGGTTGATGCAGTTGACGCGGACGCCGTCGCCGGCCCATTCGTCGGACAGGGCCTGGGTGAGGTTCACCATGGCGGCCTTGGTCGAGGAGTACAGGCTGTACTCGGCGCGACCGCGGGTGTAGCTGCTGGAGGTGTACAGCAGGAGCTGGCCGTTGGTCTCGGACAGGTACTTGTACGACGACCGGGCGATCTGCACCGGGGCCAGGTAGTTGACCTTCAGCGCCTCCTCGATGGTGGCGTTGTCGGTCTCGGCGAGCTTGCCTATGCGCAGCACGCCCGCGGTGTTGACCACGTAGTCGATGCGGCCGGTCTCGGCGTACGCCTTGGACAGGGCGTCGTCGACCTCCTCCGGGTTCTCCACGTGGGTGCCGGTGGTGGAGCGGCCCAGCGCGTAGACCTTGGCGCCGTAGGACTCGGCGAGCTCGCCGATGTCCTTGCCGATGCCGTAGGAGCCGCCGAAGACGACCATCGTCTTGCCGGTGAGGAGCTCGCGGTAGGCCTCCTCGGAGACCTGCTCGGGCGCGGCGGTCGAGGCGAGCTGGAAGAGCTTGTCTGCGAGGAAGACGTCGACGGGCTGCGTGACCTTCATGTTGTACTCGTCACCCGCGACGACGTGGATCGGCACGTCCGGCAGGTACTTGAGCACGACGGAGCAGTCGTCGGTGGCCTGGAAGTTGGGGTCGTTGGAGGCGACCTCGTAGGCACGCTTGATCGTGGACAGCTTGAAGGCCTGCGGGGTCTGGCCGCGGCGCAGCCGGGAGCGGTCCGGGATCTCGGTGATGAACTCGCCGTCCTCACCGTGCGTGCGCGTGACGATGATGGTGTCCGCGGACGGGATGGCCACGTCGACGGCCTGGAAGCGCTCCAGCGCGATGACGCAGTCGTCGATGACGCGCTGCGACAGCAGGGGGCGCACGGCGTCGTGGAAGAGGACGTTGGCGTCCTCGCCCTCGGCCAGGCCCTCGCCCAGCGCGGCGATGGCGCGCTCGGTGGTCTCGTTCCGCGTGGAGCCGCCCTCGATGATCTTCGAGACCTTCTTGAAACCGGCCTTCGCCACGATCTTCTCGATGTCGGGCACGTAGCCCTGCGCCATCAGCACGATGATGTCGTCGATCGAGTCGGCGTTCTCGAAGGTGGTCAGCGTGTGCTCGATGACTGCCTTGCCGGCGATCTTCAGCAGTTGCTTGGGGATCGACAGACCAACGCGCTGACCGGTACCACCAGCCAGGATCACTGCGGTGGTACGGGGCTTGGCTATGTGCTGGGACACAGGTGACCTACCTCGGGGCGACAGGGAACTTGGAAATGGTCCCACTTGTGGTTACCGCAGTGCAAGGTGAGCGACCTTCGCCACATATGTGCGCGCAACCTGTCATTCACCTGGGAGTGCCGGTGATTGGTGAGACGACTCCGGGAACGCCCTCGAAATGCGCTGTGAGTCACTCCACAGAAGCACAGCGACGTCGGAGCCGCGTGCGACAGCGGCGGCCGAGGGCCTTCACGAGTTCCTTGGGACGATGTCTGGTTCCTTGGGACGATGTCTGGTGCACGGTACGCGCCTTGGCGGTGTCGCGTGGAACCCGACCGCCGTGGCAGTCGTCACGGACCGGTGACGTCGGGCCGGCCTTCACCTCCCCGGGCACGGGGCGGCACGCGTTCTTCATAAGCGACGCCGCGCCGTCGCGGGCAAGTCCCGAATACCGATCGCTCAGCCGCCCATTGCCGCGGAATTCTCGGTAAAGATTCCGCAGCTTTTCGATCTCGGTCGGGGTAAGGGAAGAGCCGGAAGAGCCTGGGACTCCGATGAGTCCCAGGCTCCCGTCCGCTCCATGGTCAAAAGGCCGTCAGACCACCTCGACGCCCGGCCGGCCCGCCTCGACCCGCAGCCGCGCCTGCGTGCGCGGTGTCGAGGTCGGCTGCCGTACGGTGTCGACCACTCTCACCTGCGCGTCGATGCCGTCACGGCGGACGTCGAAGAGGTGGTAGCCGCGGTGCGCGTCGAGCAGCTTCCAGTGCGGGTTGTCCGGACGCCGCGGGTCCCACTCCTTGCGGAACGCCTCCTGGTCCTGGTCGCCGTTGCTGGAGATGGAGGTGCCGACGAACTCGGCGCCGACGACCCCGGAGCCCGGATCGGCGTAGTCCTCCTTGAGGTCGCTGATCATCGTCAGGTGCCGGTCGCCGGAGAGCACCACCGGGTTGCGGACCTGCTTGAACTCCTGGAGGAACCCGTTGCGTTCGGCCTGGTAGCCGTCCCAGGCGTCGTAGAACCAGAGCTTGCCCTCACCGACCTTGAGATCCGTCTCGGCCATCATGATCTGGGAGGCGATCAGGTTCCAGCGCGCGGGCGAGTCCTGGAGGCCGTCCAGCAGCCACCGCTTCTGCTGCGCGCCCAGCATGGTCAGCGACGGGTCCTGGGCCCCAGCCTGGCTGGTGGCCTGGTCGCTGCGGTACTGCCGGGTGTCCAGGACGTTGAGCCGGGCCAGGCGGCCGAACTCCAGGCGGCGGTGCATCCGGATGTGCGGGCCGTTCGGGACGGCGGTGGCACGGACCGGCATGTGCTCGTAGAACGCCTGGTAGGCCGCGGTCAGGCGGGCCACGAACGCGTCGTGCGGCTGCTTGTCGGGGTCCTGCGGGATCTCGCCCGCGAAGTCGTTGTCCACCTCGTGGTCGTCGAAGCTCACCACGAAGGGCGCGTTCGCGTGCATCGCCGCGAGGTCCGGGTCGGTGCGGTACTGGGCGTACCGGTTGCGGTACTGCGCGAGGCTGAACGGCTCGCCGGTCCCCTCGTGCCGTCGTACGCCCGTCGCCGATGGCGTGGACTCGTAGATGTAGTCGCCGACGAACACCACGACGTCGGGGTCCTGATCAAGCATGTCTGCGTATGGCGTGAAATAGCCGTGCTGCCAGTTCTGGCAGGAGGCGAGGGCCATGCGCAGGGAGCCACCGGAGCTGTAGGGGTGGGGCGCGGTGCGGGTGCGGCCGACGGGCGAGAGCTGTCCGCTGGTGCGGAAGCGGTACCAGTACGTACGGTCCGCGCGCAGCCCGCGTGCGTCCACGTGAACGCTGTGCCCGTACTCGGGCCGGGCCTGGGCGGTGCCCCGGCGGACGAGCTTTCTGAACCGTGGGTCCTCCGCGAGCTGCCATTCCACCGGCACCACCCGGTCGGGCATGCCGCCGCCGTTCAGCGGGTCGGGGGCGAGCCTGGTCCACAGCACGATGCCGTCAGGCAGCGGGTCGCCTGAGGAGACGCCGAGGCTGAACACACCGTCGGGCAGCGGCGTCTCGGCCGCGCGGGCGGCGGCCGGAAGCCAGAGCTGGGCGGAGGCGGCGGCGCCGAGCACCGCGGCGCCGGCGGTCAGAAAGCGGCGTCGGTCGGGCGATCCTGCTGTCATCGGCTGACTCCCTTACCTCGCTGGCCACTTGGACACTGGGAAGCTTCACGCTCGCGGGCGGTCCGCCCGCTGAACGCCGGGGTTCACGTACATGACAACTAAGCAGACAAAAAGAGACCCGCCGCCAGCACCGGAACAAGCCGTTGCCGGGACGGGTCTGACGGATGATCAGTCGGCGAAGACGGTACCGAGCCGAGCGTCCGTGGGGGTGGTGCCGAGGAGCGTGTTGCCGAAGGTCGTCGTGCCGTTCGCGCTCACGACGGTCGTCGGGCTTGACCTGAAGTACCAGACGGACCCGGCGTTGCCGTTCTCCCCCCGCGCGCCGGCGACCAGGTCGGCCAGGCCGTCGTGGTTGGCGTCGGCGAGGTGGACGGCGTTGCCGAAGGTGTCGCCCTTCTCGGCGGCGCCCGGCACGTTGGGCGTGTTCTGCGTGACCACCTGGGCGCCGGTGCCGGTGAGCCCCTTCGCGGTGCCGCGCAGCACGACGACCGCGCCCGCGTCGGCCACACTGCCCAGGTTTTCGCCGGGCAGCCCGGTCGCCACGTCCGGGTAGCCGTCGCCGTTGACGTCGGCGACCCGGACATCGGTCCCGAAGCCGTCGCCCGCCTCGGCGGCGCCCGGCACTCCAGGGCTGTCCTGGTTGAGGTGCGTGGCCTTGGTGCCGTCCGGCCCGTTCGAGGTGCCCGGGATCCAGGTGACCCGGCCGCCCTTGGCGGCGGGGGTGTCGAGGTCGCTGTCGTACCCGGTGACGGCCCGGCCGACCACGATGTCGTCGACGCCGTCCTGGTCGACGTCCCCGATGTCGAGGTTCTCGCCGCCCTGGATCCGATAGCCGTCGGCGCCTTCCACGGTGGTGTACGGCTTGAGTCCCTGCCGGGAGCCCGGCCAGTACACGACCCGGCGGGCGTCGAACTCGTCGCCGTCGTTCTGGGTGGCGGCGACGTCCGTGACACCGTCGCCGTTGACGTCGCCGGTGGCCAGGTCGAGGACGCGGGTGTCGAACTCGTCCCCCAGGATCTGCTCGCCGCCGGACGTGGAGCCGTCCCGGGCGAACGTACCGCTCAGCACGCGCAGGTTGAACTGGTTCTCCACGGTCACCAGGTCCTCGGCACCGTCGCCGTCGACGTCACCGAGGGCCAGACGCCCCTGGGCGCCGAGCCCGTCGTACTCCTTCCCCGTGGCCAGTACGGCACCGCCGGCGAGGCCCTTCGGGCCGCCCCACAGCACCTCGGCAAGGCCGGAGTCGATGCCGCCGTCGGCCGTGTCCTCGCGGCCCGCGCCGACGACCAGGTCCGCGTACCCGTCGCGGTCGAGGTCGGCGGTGGCGAGCGTGCTGCCGAACGCGTCGTCCGTCTCGGCGCTGCCGGGCACGCCGGCGGTGTTCTGGCTGAACACCTGCCGCTTCGTGGTGTTCAGTCCGTTCGCCGAGCCGTAGAGCACGGCGACGTAACCGGCGCCCTTCTTGCCGCCGACGGTCGCGGCCGGGGCGGCCACGGCGAGATCGGCGTAGCCGTCGCCGTTGAAGTCGTCGCGCGGACGCTCCGTGCCGGACGGGCCGCTCAGGGGCACGGCGGGGGCGGCGGGGACCGCCAGGGCGCCCGCGAGCAGCGCGAGGCCGGTGGCGACGGCGAGCCGTCCGCGCCGGGAGCGGGGACGGGGGCGGGCGGTCATCGGGCGAAGCCCGAGCCGAGAGCGGAGCCGTCCGCGACCGTGCCGAGCGTGCCCGCGCCGAAGCTGACCGAGCCAGTGGGGGTGGGCGCGTTGACGGGGTTCGGGAACGCCCAGACTCCCCCGTCCCGGTTCTCGCCGGTGGCACCGGCGAACAGCTCGGCCCGGCCGTCGCCGTTGACGTCGAGGAGCTTGGTGTCGGCGCCGAAGAAGTCGTTCTGCTCCGCGTCGCCCGGGACGTTCTTGGTGTTCTGGCTGATGGAGTAGGAGCCGTCGCCGGTCAGCCCGGACTTGGCGCCGCGCAGGACGGTGATCTGGCCGGCCGCGTACACCTCGCCGAGGGCCTCGCTCGGGCTGCCGGTGGAGACGTCCTCGTAGCCGTCGTTGTCGACGTCGGCGACCGAGATGCCCCGGCCGAACCCGTCGCCCCACTCCGAAGCGCCGGGCACGTTCGGGGTGTCCTGCGTGACGATCGTCGTACGGGAGGTGTCGGGTCCGTCGGCCGAGCCGTACACGACGCCGATCTGACCGCCCTTCAGGGAATCCTCGACCGGGACTTCGCCGGAGCCGTCGACGGGCCGGCCGATGACGAGGTCGCCGTACCCGTCCTTGTTCACGTCGCCGATGGCGAGGCTCTCGCCGCCGCGCAGGCGCGTGCCGTCGGCGTTCTTCAGCGGGGCCGGGGCGCTCAGGCCGTCCGGGGTGCCGCGCAGGTAGACCGCGCGGCGGTTCTTGGCGTCCGGGTCGTGCGAGTCGTCGTCGCTGTTGTCGTGGATGAGGGCGACCAGGTCCGTGATGCCGTCGTGGTCGACGTCGCCGGCGGCCACGTCGTCCGTGACGTACTGGGCCTCGAGGGCGAGGGTCCGGCTCTTCGCGGCGCCGGTGGTGCGGTCGAACGGCCCGGACAGCAGGCGGTTCCCGGTGGCCAGGTCCAGGTTGCCGTCGCCGTCGAAGTCGCCGAGCGCCGGGGTCTCCGGGTCGACCCGGTCCTCCTCGGTGCCGGTGGCGACGGCCGTGCCGCCGGACAGGCCCTGCTTCCCGCCCCACAGCACGGCGAGCGTGCCGACTGAGGTGACCTCCCCGACGTCCTCACCCGGGGCGCCCACGACCAGGTCGGCGTAGCCGTCGCCGTCCAGGTCGCCGGCCCCGAGGCCCTCGCCGTAGTAGTCGTCCGCCTCCGCGGCACCGGGGATGCCGGGGGTGTCCTGGCTGATGACCTGCTTGTGGGCGAGGTCGATGCCCTTCGCCGAGCCGTACGCGACGGCCACATACCCGGCACGGGCCTTGCCGTTGATCTTGCCGTACGGGGCGGCGACCGCCAGGTCCTGGTAGCCGTCGCCGTTGAAGTCGTCGTGGAGCTTCGAGGCGGCGGCCGGGGTGGCGTCTGCCGCCCCGGCGGCCTGCGCGGCCACGGGGGCGGTGACGGCGGCAGCGACGGCGATCGCCGCCGCGACTGCGATGCCTCGGCCGATCCCGCGCTTGCTCGTGGACTGGGGCACGTACGTCAACTCCGTTGATCGCATGGGCAGTTGCTACGCGGCAAGGAACAAGATCCTCATCCGCTCTGCCCTGTACGACACCCCGGAGAACGACTTGGTTGCACCAAAGTCGGTCGCGAATTTGCGCTTTGTTAACTCAGAACGGCTCGAAGTCGTCGAACTCCTGCTGTGCATCGTCCCGCTCGGCCTGCCGGTCCCTACGGCGCTGCGCGGCCGGCCGCTCACCCTCGAACCGGTGGTCCTCACCGCGTCGGCCCAGCATCTCCGCCCCGGCCGTCAGGGACGGCTCCCAGTCGAAGACGACCGCGTTGTCCTCGGGCCCGATGGCGACGCCGTCACCACCCCGGGCACCGGCCTTCACCAGCGATTCTTCGACACCGAGCCGGTTGAGCCGGTCCGCCAGGTACCCGACCGCCTCGTCGTTGTTGAAGTCGGTCTGCCGCACCCACCGCTCGGGCTTCTCGCCGCGCACCCGGAACAGGCCGTCGTCCTCGCGGGTCACGGTGAAGCCCGTGTCGTCCACGGCCTTGGGCCGGATCACGATCCGGGTGGCCTCTTCCTTCGGCTTCGCCGCCCGGGACTTGGCCACGAGCTCCGCGAGTGCGAACGACAGTTCCTTCAGCCCCAGATGGGCCACGGCCGACACCTCGAACACGCGGTACCCGCGCGCCTCCAGGTCGGGCCGCACCATTTCGGCCAGATCCTTGCCGTCCGGTACGTCGGTCTTGTTCAGGACGACCATCCGCGGGCGCTTGTCCAGCCCGCCGTACTGCCGCAGCTCCTCCTCGATGATGTCGAGGTCGGAGGCCGGGTCGCGGTCCGACTCCAGCGTGGCGGTGTCCAGGACGTGCACGAGCACACTGCACCGCTCCACGTGCCGCAGGAACTCCAGGCCCAGGCCCTTGCCCTGGCTGGCCCCGGGGATCAGCCCGGGCACGTCGGCGATCGTGTACACGGTCGAACCAGCCGTGACGACACCGAGGTTCGGCACGAGCGTGGTGAACGGGTAGTCGGCGATCTTCGGCCTGGCGGCGCTCAGCACCGAGATCAGGGACGACTTACCGGCACTCGGATACCCGACGAGCGCCACGTCGGCGACGGTCTTCAGCTCCAGGACGACGTCCTGAAGGTCCCCCGGCTCACCGAGCAGCGCGAAGCCGGGCGCCTTGCGTCGCGCGGAGGCCAGCGCCGCGTTGCCGAGCCCGCCCCGGCCGCCCTGCGCGGCGACGAAGGACGTGCCGTGCCCGACCAGGTCGGCGAGGACGTTGCCCGCCTTGTCCAGCACCACCGTGCCGTCCGGCACCGCCAGCACCAGGTCCTGCCCGTCCTTGCCGGAGCGGTTGCCGCCCTCGCCGGGCTTGCCGTTGGTGGCCTTGCGGTGCGGGGAGTGGTGGTAGTCGAGAAGCGTGGTGATGGACTGGTCGACGGTGAGGATCACGTCCCCGCCACGACCGCCGTTGCCGCCGTCCGGTCCGCCCAGCGGCTTGAACTTCTCACGGTGAACGGAGGCACAGCCGTGGCCTCCGCTACCCGCGGCGACATGCAGCTCGACGCGGTCCACGAAGGTGGTCATGGTGTGTGCCTCCATTTGCGTACGTGTCCGTACGGGTCGTACGGGGTTGTTCTCTGACCAACACGCGAAAGGCGGACCCGCTTCCCGTGAGGGAAGTGAGGTCCGCCTCGCGAAAGTTTCCGATCAGGCGACCGGAACGATGTTCACGACCTTGCGGCCACGGTGGGTGCCGAACTGCACCGAACCGGCGGCCAGAGCGAACAGCGTGTCGTCGCCGCCACGGCCGACGCCGGAGCCCGGGTGGAAGTGGGTGCCACGCTGACGGACCAGGATCTCACCCGCGTTGACGACCTGACCGCCGAAGCGCTTCACGCCGAGCCGCTGGGCATTGGAGTCGCGACCGTTCCGAGTGGACGATGCGCCCTTCTTGTGTGCCATTTCTCCTCAGTCCCTTACTTCGCAGCCGCGGGGATCTCAGTGACCTTGATCGCCGTGTACTGCTGGCGGTGGCCCTGACGACGGCGGTAGCCGGTCTTGTTCTTGTAGCGAAGGATGTCGATCTTGACGCCCTTGTGGTGGTCCACGATCTCGGCCTGGACCTTGATGCCGGCCAGCACCCACGGGTCGCTGGTCACAGAGTCGCCGTCGACAACGAGCAGGGTCGAGAGCTCGACCGTGTCGCCAACCTGGGCAGTGGAAATCTTGTCAACCTCAACGATGTCGCCGACAGCAACCTTGTGCTGGCGACCACCGCTGCGCACGATGGCGTACACGCGGAACTCTCTCTCGCTCGGGAAACGGCACCCCCGCAGGCCAGCCGCTCGACTCAGCGAACAGCCTCTCCTGGGCGCCCGGCGCCCGGAGGGGTGAGGTTTACGGGGATGTGACGCGTCATTCGACACGCCGACGGTCAAGGTTACGGGGCCCCGGCCAAGGGGGTCAAACCGAGGCCGGTCCGCCGCC
>NZ_JBHUQX010000309.1:0-11612 GCF_042674225.1 Streptomyces sp. NPDC056948 | reverse complement strand
CCGGTCTCCCGGTGACCCGCCGCAGGCGTGTGGAGCGATGGTGCGTCAGCAGTCCGGGACTCCGGCGATCTTCTCGCCGCCCCGGATGTACAGGTTGTTCACCCAGGCGATGTCACTGCCCGAGAACTCCATGACGGCGGTCCACCAGTTGTTGGTGCCCACGGCCGGGTCGTGCACCGTCTGGCCCTGCGTCTGGCACACGGCGTCCGCCCACCACTTCGAACGGACCGCGAGACGCGGGGAGTCGGTGGTCGGCTGCTGGCGCAGGTTGACGTCGGTGGCCCAGATGTAGACGTCGGTGAGGGTCGGGTCGCCGTTGTTCGCGGCGGCGGCCGGGGCCGCCTGGGCGGTGCTCGCGAGCGCGCCGACGGTGAGCGCGGCCGCGGCGAGGCCCATGGCGGTACGGCTGATCAGTCGCTTCATGTGTCTGTCCCCCGTAGGACGTTGAAGTGGTCGGGAGTGGGTCATGGTCCGGGTCAGCAGCGCGCCGAAGCCGGCAGGTCGCCGTACTCGTTGCCCTTGAGGTACACGGCGCTGACGTAGCCCTCGAGGAGCTTCACCCAGACGTCGTTGCTGTAGCCGTTGTCGGTGATGCGCTCGCCACGGGTCCAGCAGTAGGCGCCGAGAGGCTGCCCCGCCGGGCTGGTGGTGATCTTGCCGTAGGTGGTGCCGGGTCCGTAGCGGACGTTGACGTTCTCGTACGGCACGACCGCGTAGGGCGCCGCCTTGACGCGGGCAACGCCCTCCTGGCCGGCGGCGGACGCCGCGGCGGTTCCCGCGGTGAGCGGGCCGAGCAGTGCGAGCGCCCCGGCGCCGACGAGCGCGGCCCTGGCGAAGATGCGAGTGGACATGTCGAGTTCCCCCTGAACTGATGTGCAGCGGTGCGGCTCGTGGCCGACGCTCAGCACTGTAGGGAGACCTGGGGCGACACGGTCCCTGACAATTGTCAGGGTTGTCAGGGACGGCAGGGACGAGAGCGTTCGGACACCCTGCCCCATGCGGCCGAAAACCGCTCGACGCCCCTCGCCACCTCTGTCTACGATCCACGGCGCGGCATCGCGTGCCGGTCACCGACCGGGTGAGGCATGGAGGCGCCGCGAAGATGCCCGTGGAGGCATTGACCAGTGTCAGTCGAGTTCAATCACACCATCGTCCTGTCCCGAGACCGGGAGAAGTCCGCTCGTTTTCTCGCGGAGATCCTGGGACTCGAGGTCGGGGCACCGGCCGGAGTGTTCCTGCCGGTGACGACCGCCAACGGCGTCACGCTGGACTTTCTCACCATCGACGCCGACATTCCCATGCAGCACTACGCGTTCCTCGTCTCCGAGGAAGAGTTCGACGCGGCCCTCGCCCGTCTCGTCGATGCCCGGATCCCCATCCAGGCCGACCCGCACGGCAATCAGCCGCGCCGGATCAACCGTCACGACGGCGGCCGAGGCGTGTACTTCCTCGACCCGGCGGGCCACGGCCTGGAGATCATCACCCGCCCGTACGGCACCGACCCGTCCTCCCCGCTGAACGGCGTCACGGAGGACGTGCCCGGGGCGGTCTGATCCGACCCGGAAACCTCCTGTCGGCCCCGGTCAGCCGCCGTCCGCATTGAGCGGCAGGCGAGTCGGCCCGGGGCCGATGTCCGGTGCGTGGTCCCGGCGGGGGAGCAGGAACGGGGTGGTGAGGAGGAGGGCACCGGCGAGGGCGAGGGCCGTGCGGGGGCCGGTCAGGCCCGCCAGCAGTCCCCACAGCGCGGTCACGGCCGCGAGGGTGGCCTTGCCGGTGGCCGACCAGGCGGCAAGGGTGCGGGTGACCCGGCCCGCGGGGGTCCGGTCGAGGCGGTACGTGGCGAACACCGGGTTGAACACGGCGCAGCAGGTGATCAGCCCGAACTCGACCACCATGACCAGCGCCAGCCCGGCCGGGCCGGGGCCGACGAAGGCCAGTCCGAGCGGCCAGCCGGCCCGCAGCACCCCGGCTGTGCGCAGGACCCGGTGCCGGCCGAACCGCGCGACGAGCCGTGGCGCCAGCCGGGAGCCGAGCAGGCCGCCGGTGCAGGGCACCGCGAAGGCGAGGGCGTACTGCCAAGGGACGAAGTGCAGTTGGTCGACCATCAAGACCAGGAGCGGTGGCGAGGACGCCATGACCAGGGCGTTGAACAGGACCGTGTGGAAGAACAGCGGGCGCAGGCCCGGATCGGCCAGGATGTACCGCCAGCCGTCGAGCAGGTCGCCCGCCCGGGGCCGGGCCTCGGCGGACAGGGACGGGGCAGGGGCTTTCTCGCCGCCGCCGATCGCCCCGATCCCGAACGCCGAGAGCAGGTAGCTCACCGCGTTCGCCACCACGCTCGCCACCGGGCCGAACAGCCCGATCGCGGCCCCGCCCAGCGGCGGCCCGACCATGCTCGCGGTCCAGTTCGTCGCCTCGAACCGCCCGTTCGCGACGAGCAGGTCCCGCCGGGGCACCAGGTCCTTGAGAAACGCCCCGGCCGCCGCGTTGAAGGTGATGTCGGCCGCCGCCACGGCCACCGACGCCAGCAGCAACTGACCGAAGCTCAGCCGGCCCAGCGCGAACGCCACGGGGACGCTCAGCAGCACCGCGCACCGGACCAGGTCCGTCGCGATCATCACCGGTCGTTTGCGGCGGACCTCCACCCACGGCCCGAGCGGCACCGACACCACCGCGCCGACCGCCGGTCCCGCCGCGGCCAGCAGCGCCACCTGCGTCGGCCCGGCGTCCAGCGCGAGGACCGCGATCAGGGCGAACGCGTCGAACGCGAGCCATGTACCGGCCGCGCTGACCGCGTAGGCACCCCACAGCCACCCGAACCGCCGCCCCAGCGACCGTCTGCCCGCCATACCCGGCGCACACTCCCAGCTCCCGCGGACAACCCGGTGTTGACCGGGAGCCATCCAAGCGAGGACCGGGCCGGGCAAGCAAACAACCGTCCGTCACCCGAGCCACAACCAACCGTTGTGCCTCGGCGGGTCAGCGCTGGTACAGCCCCACCAGCGTCCCGTCAGCGAGCCGGTGCTGCTCGACCTCCTGGTGCACCTGCTCCGCGCCGGGCGCGTCGGGCAGGGCGCACGGTTCGGACAGGGCGTAGAGCCGGAAGAAATAGTGGTGGGCGTCGTCACCCGGCGGGGGATGCGGGCCGCCCCAGCCCTGCTGCCCGTAGCTGTTGACGAGCTCCCTGCCGCCCGGCGGGCAGTGCCCGGCCTCGACGCCGTCGCTGTGCGGGTCGATGCCGACCACGACCCAGTGCGCGAAGGTGCCCGACGGGGCGTCGGGATCCTCGCAGAGCAGGAGCAGCTCGGCCGCGTCGTCCGGTACGCCGCTCCAGGCCAGCGGCGGGGAGACATTCGGTCCCTCGTACGAGTACCGGCGCGCGATGAAGGAGTGGTCGTTGAACGCGTTACTGCTGAGTTCGATGCCGGTCATATGGCCCGGGGTACCCCTGGGGGACCCGGACATGCGGTTCGGGGCCGATCGCCCGGCCGGCTGAGCGGCCACCGGATCATCCGCCCGCCAGCGCCAGCGATCCGTCGGGTGCCAGCGTCACGCCCACCCCGCCGCTGATCCGGTCGAGCGTCGTCCGCAGCCAGGCACGGTCCGGCCCGGACGCGGGCTCCAGCCGCATCCGCCGCGCCCGCAGCGGCACCATGCGCAGCCCGGCCAGCCGTCCGCTGTCCGCCTCGACCGAGACGAGGAACGCGAGCCGCAGGTCGTCGCGGTACTTCTCGTAGCCGGAGATGCCCTCGTAGTCGTCGACGAAGTCGCCGCAGCCGTAGAGGATCAGCCGGTCCCGGTACACCTCCAGCGGGCGGGGGTGGTGCGAGGAGTGCCCGTGAACGACGTCGGCACCGCCGTCCACCAGGGCGTGCGCGAAACGGACCTGCTCCCGGGGCACGCGGAAGCCCCAGTTCGAGCCCCAGTGCACGGAGACGACGGTGAGATCACCGGGCCGTCCGGCCCGCCGGATGTGCCGCACCACGGCGTCGGCCGCGGTGGGCGAGAGCGCGGGCAGATACGCGACCCCCGGCAGCTCCGCCGTCGCCGCCCAGCCGGACGGGATCCCGCTGGAGCGTGCACCGAGGGCGAACACCAGCAGCCGGCGGCCGCCCGGGAGAGGGACCGCGACGGGTGCGTACGCCTCATCGGCGGCACGTCCCGCACCCGCCGTCCGCAGGCCCGCCCGGCCCAGCGCGTCCAGCGTCTCCAGCAGGCCGGGGCGGCCGAAGTCCAGGACGTGGTTGTTGGCCAGGACGGTCACGTCGGGGCGGGCCACGGCCAGGGCCGGCAGGTTGGCCGGGTGCATCCGGTAGTGGATCTCCTTGTCCGGCGCGAACGTGTCGCCGCTCGTCACCGACGTCTCCAGGTTCACGATCCGGGCGTCCGGGGCGGACGCGTCCAGCACGCGCAGCGCCTCGCCCCACGGCCAGGAGGGCGGGACGGGCGCGGGCACCGGGCCGTGCGCCGACTCCGTCAGCCGGACGTAGGACCGCGCGTCCTCGACGTACGCCTCCCGCAGTGCCGGATCGCCGGGATGCGCCAGGATCTGGTCCACGCCGCGCCCGAGCATCACATCACCGCACAGGAACAGCGTCACGATGCCGCCGTCCACACCTCCACGGTAGGACGACCGCTCAGGCCGCTCATGTCGCTCAGGCGTCGACCCTCACCGCACACGACCACCCGTACGGATCGGGCCCGATCCGCAGTTCCTCCCACGCCACCGCCGTCGGGACCGACCCGGTGATCTCCACGTCCTCGAGCCCGGTGACCGCCAGCCGCACGTCCAGGCCGCCGTCGGCCTCGTCCGCCTCCACGTCCACGGGCACCTGGCCGTACTCCTCCCACCGGAAGATGACCTCGTCCAGCAGCGTCGCCAGCAGGTCGTCGTCGCTGGCCTCGGCCAGCCGCACCCGGTCCACGGCCGTGGGCCGCACCCCGGAGACGTTCGCGAAGCACTCCACCATCGCCAGGACGGCCTCCGCCAGACAGTGCTCCCGGCACGCCGCCCACGCCTCGATCCGGATATCACCCGGATGCGGCACCGCCCGGTGCCCGCACTCGCCCGGCTGCCGTCCCTGCCCGCCGTCGCCCGTGTCACCGCCCATGAACATCGCTTGCCCGACACCGGCCCACCCATGCAGCGCGGGCCGCCTCGGCGGTCAGAAGGGCTCGTCCGCGAGGTACGGCGGAGCCGGGTCGTACTGGATGTAGCGGCGCACCTCCCGCGCGTGGTCCCGGCCGTGCAGCCGGCCGACGAGCCACAGTGCGCTGTCGATGCCGGCCGAGACGCCCTGGCTGGTGACCAGGTTGCCGTCCACGACGTAGCGGACGTCCCGGACGACGGTCACGTCGCCCCGCGCCTCGAGGGTGTCCTCCTGGCTCCAGTGGGTGGCCACCCGGCGCCCGCGGGCGGGACCCGCCGCGTGCAGCAGGAAGGTGCCGGTGCACACGCCGTGCACCCAGGCGGCCCGCTCCGCCGTCCTCCCGATCCAGTCGGTGACCACCGGGTTGTGCAGCTGGGCCTCACGCGCGCCCCGCCCGCCCGGCACATGCAGCACGTCCAGGGGCGGATGGTCGTCCAGGGTGTGGTCGGGCAGCACGCGCAGGCCCTTGTTGCAGCGCACCGGGCCGGGATGCTCGGCGACGAGCACGGCCGTGTCGGCGCCGTCGCGCAGTCGGGCGGAGACGTTGAAGACCTCCCAGGGCCCCACGAAGTCGAGCTCCTCGGCTTCCTCGAAGACCAGCAGTCCGTATGTCGTCATACGGTTTCTCCTTCCTCTGAGACAGGGTGGGCGCCGACAGGTCCCGTGGTGGAGCGGAACCGGGCGCGATAGTCCGACGGCGCGACGCCGAGCCGGCGGTGGAACGTGCGGCGCAGGGTCTCCGCCGTGGCGAAGCCGCAGCGACGGGCGATCGCCTCGACCGGTTCATCGCCCTCGGTCAGCGCGCGCTGGGCGGCCTCGACGCGCACCCCCTCGACATACGTGGCGGGCGGCACGCCCAGCTCGGAGGTGAAGCGGCGCTGGAGGTGACGCGGGCTGAGCCCGGCTTGCGCGGCGAGGCCGGCGATGTCGTGCCGGGCGCCCGGATCGGCGTGGATCGCGCCCACGGCCGCCCGCACCGGGTCGGTCGCCGGCTGCCGCGACCAGAGCGCCACGCTGAACTGCGACTGGCCGCCCGGACGGCGCAGGAACAGCACCAGCCTGCGGGCCACCGCGTGCGCGACGTCCCGGCCCAGGTCGTCCTCCACCAGGGCGAGCGCCAGATCCATGCCGGAGGTCACCCCGGCCGAGGTCCACACCCGCCCGTCCCGGACGAAGATCGGGTCGCAGTCCACGCGCACCTCGGGATGCTCCCGGGCGAGCTGCTCCTCCCGGGCCCAGTGCGTGGTGACCCGCCGTCCGTCCAGCAGCCCCGCGGCCGCCAGCAGGAACACCCCGCTGCACACCGAGGCGACGCGCCGGGCACCGGCCGCGGCGGCGGCGATCCAGGAGACCAGCGCCGCGTCCTCCCGGGCCCGGTCGACACCCTGCCCGCCGACCACCACCAGGGTGTCCGTCGCGGCCGGGTCGAGGTCCGCAACGCCGTGCGCGGCGTGCACGAGCAGCCCACTGGCCGACCTGACCGGCCCCGGCCGGGAGGCCACGACCTCGCAGGCGTAGTCGCCCGCGCTGTGGAACACCTCGTGCGGGCCGGTGAGATCGAGCGGCTGGAAGCCGTCGAAAACGACGAAGACGATACGACGTGGAGTCCCTCGTGGAGTCACGCTTCTACGCTCCATCCGCCCGGTCATGGCGTCAACGACACTCATCCCACAGATCGCGCCATGCCACCCGCGGGACGGCCGCCGCGGCGTGGGTAGGCGGACGGCAGGACCCACCGAGGGAATCGGGGGGAACCGAGGGAACCGGGGGAGAGGAGACCTCCGATGATCACCCAGACGGTCACCGTGCCCGCCGGCGGCGCCGCGCTCACCGGTGATCTGAACCTGCCGCCGGACGCCCGCGCGGTCGTGCTGTTCGCGCACGGCAGCGGCAGCTCCCGGCACAGCCCCCGCAACCGCGAGGTCGCCGCCGGTCTGCGTACCGCCGGACTCGGCACCCTGCTGATCGACCTGCTCACCGAGGCGGAGGAACAGCAGGACCTGCGCACCGCCGAACTCCGCTTCGACATAGCCCTCTTGGGGCGCCGGCTGGTGGCCGCCATCGACTGGCTGGAGCAGTGGTACGGCACCCGGAGCCTGCCCGTCGTCCTCTTCGGCGCAAGCACCGGCGCGGGCGCGGCCCTGGTCGCCGCCGCCGAACGGCCCGGCCGGGTGACGGCGGTCGTCTCGCGCGGCGGCCGGCCCGACCTGGCGGGCGACGCCCTGGACGCCGTCCGGGCCCCGGTGCTGCTCATCGTGGGAGGCCGGGACCAGCACGTGCTGCGGCTGAACGAGGAAGCGGCCCGGCGGCTGCAATCCCCGCACACCCTCCACGTGGTGCCCGGCGCCACCCATCTGTTCGAGGAGCCGGGAACGCTGGACCGCGTCACCGAGGCGGCCCGGCAGTGGTGCGACGAGCAACTGAGCATGACGGCGGGCTGACACCGGCCGGGCCCCGCCACCGGTGCGTTGTCCGCCGGGCAGGGGGTACGCGGAGGCCGGGCCGGCCGAGGGCCCTCTCCGTGCGGGAAGCAGAGGTGACCGTCATGCGGTTCCGCGATCGCCGGCAGGCAGGCCGGGAACTGGCCGAGAAGCTGCGCGCCCGGCAGCACGAGGGGGCCCTGCCCCGTCCGCTCGTCCTGGCCCTGCCCCGCGGCGGGGTCGCCGTGGCGAGCGAGGTCGCGGCGGCGCTGGACGCCCCGCTCGACGTGCTCGTCGTACGGAAGATCGGGGCGCCCTTCCAGGAGGAGTACGGCGTCGGCGCGATGGCCGGGGACGAGGTGCCGCTCCTCGACGAGGACGCCCTGCGCCATCTGGGCCTCGGCGTGGCCGCTCTCGCCCCCGTCATCGAACGGGAGCGCGCGGAACTGCGCCGCCGCGAGCGGCTGTACCGGCAGGGCCGTCCCGCCCCCGACCTGCGCGGACGGACGGTGATCGTCGTCGACGACGGCCTGGCGACCGGTTCCACGGCCCGCGCCGCGCTGCGCTCCGTACGCCGTCAGGAGCCCGCACGGCTGGTGCTGGCCGCGCCGGTGTGCTCGCCGGAGGCGGCCGAGCTGATGCGCGCCGAGGCCGACGAGGTGATCTGCCTCCACCAGCCGGCCGCGTTCATGGCCGTGGGCCTCTGGTACGAGAACTTCGACCAGTTGACGGACCAGGACGTCCTGGACGCGCTCCACGTGCAGCTTTGACCAATTGTTCACCTGGCAGGTGTGGCGGAAATCGGCCACTGCGGACAACGATGTCCCAACCCCACACCTGCACCAGGAGCAACAGTGAACGTCTCGCTATCCGTATGGCTGCTGACCGTGGCAGCCCTGTGCGTGCTCGTCGCCGTCGACTTCTTCGTCGGCCGCAAGCCCCACGATGTGTCGATCAAGGAAGCCGGGACGTGGACGGTGGTGTGGGTCGTCCTGGCCGTGCTGTTCGGGCTGGGGCTCTGGTACTTCGGTGGGAGCGGGCCCACCGGTGAGTTCTTCGCCGGATACATCACGGAGAAGTCACTCAGCGTGGACAACCTCTTCGTGTTCGTCCTGATCATGGGGAAGTTCGCGGTGCCCTCGCAGTACCAGCAGCGGGTGCTGATGGTCGGCGTGCTGGTGGCCCTGGTGCTGCGGGCCGTCTTCATCGCGGCGGGCGCGGCGATCATCGCCGCCTTCTCCTGGGTGTTCTACATCTTCGGCGCCTTCCTGATCTGGACCGCGTGGAAGCTGGTCCAGGACGCGCGCAAGGACCAGCACGAGGAGGAGTACCAGGAGAACAAGCTGCTGAAGATGGCGGAGCAGCGCTTCGGGGTGGCCGACCGCTACCACGGCACGAAGCTGTTCATCACCGAGAACGGCAAGCGGATCATGACCCCGATGCTGGTCGTGATGCTCGCGATCGGCTCCACCGACGTGCTGTTCGCCCTCGACTCCATCCCCGCGATCTACGGCCTCACCCAGGACCCGTACATCGTGTTCACCGCGAACGCCTTCGCCCTGATGGGCCTGCGCCAGCTCTACTTCCTCATCGGCGGCCTGCTGAAGAAGCTGGTCCACCTCTCCTACGGGCTGTCGATCATCCTCGGCTTCATCGGCGTGAAGCTGGTGCTGCACGCCCTGCACGAGTCGGGCGTCCATGTGCCCGAGATCAGCATCCCCTTCTCGCTGGGCTTCATCGTGCTGGTCCTGACCGTCACGACGATCACCAGCCTGCGGGCCTCGAAGAAGCAGGAGGCCGAGGAGGCGGAGGAGGCGGAGGGGGCGCCGCAGCGCGACGCCGGGTCCCGCTAGGTCTCTACCGAGGGCCGGGGCTCGCCGTCAGACGACGCCGTCCGCGCGCAGTGCCGCCACCTCCTCGCCGGTGCGGCCCAGCTCCGTGAGGATCGCCTCGGTGTGCTCGCCGGCCGCCGGTACGGGGTCCATGCGCGCGGGCAGGCCCGCGAGGTCGGCGGGCGGGAGCAGGGCCTCGACGGTGGCGCCCGGCACCGCCACCTCGGTCCAGCGGCCGCGGCCGGCCAGTACCGGGTGGTCCAGGAACGCGGCGACGTCGTTGACCCCGGCGCAGGCGATGCCGATGCGCTCCAGGTCCTTGAGGATCTCGTCGGAGCCGGAGCGGGCGAAACGGCCGGCGACGACGGTGTTGAGCTCCTCGCGGTGGGCGACGCGGTCGGAGGCGGTGGCGAAGCGCGGATCGTCGACCAGATCCGGCCGGCCGAGGAACTCCGCGCACAGGGCCGTCCACTCCCGCTCGTTCTGGATGGAGAACAGCACCTCCTTGCCGTCGGAGGCCGTGTACGTCCCGTACGGCGCGATGGTGGCGTGCTGGGTGCCGAGGCGCGGGGGCTGGATGCCGCCGTACCGGGTGTAGTAGGCGGGCTGGCCCATCCACTCCGCGAGCGCCTCGAACAGGGACACCTCCACCGGGTGGGCCTCGCCGGTGGTGGCGCGGGTGTACAGGGCGGTGAGGACGCCGCTGTAGGCGTACATCCCGGCGGCGATGTCGGCCACGGAGATCCCGGTCCGGGCGGTCCCCTCAGGGGTTCCCGTCAGGGACACCAGCCCGGTCTGGCACTGCACGAGCAGGTCGTAGGCCTTGCGGTCGGCCCACGGGCCGGTCGTGCCGTAGCCGGAGATCGTGCAGGGGATCAGGCCGGGGCGGTGGCTCGTGACGGTGGCCGCGTCCAGGCCGAGCCGGGCGGCGGCGCCCGGGGCGAGGTTCTGCACGAACACGTCCGCGCCGTCGAGGAGGTCGTGCAGGATCTCGCGGCCGCGCGGGTCCTTGAGGTCCAGCGTGAGGGACTCCTTGGAGCGGTTGAGCCACACGAAATAGCTGGAGTGGCCGTGCACGGTCGTGTCGTAACGGCGGGCGAAGTCGCCGCCGCCCGGCCGCTCCACCTTGATCACACGGGCACCGAGGTCGGCGAGCTGCCGGGTGGCATAGGGCGCGGCCACGGCCTGCTCCACACTGACCACCGTGACCCCGGACAGGGGATAGCGCTGCACGCTCATGCCTCATGCTCCTGAACCTCGTACGGACGGCGCCCGGACAGTCTCTCCCGGGCGGCGGGCCGTGGCACGGGCCATGGGCGCGATCTGGATCACGACGGGTCGTATCACAACCGGGTCGTACCCGCGGGGCCGGTCGGCCAGGGGCGGGCCAGGTGCCGCATGGCCAGGGCCAGTTGGAGCCGGAGCCGGCCCTGCGGGGTGCGTACCGGCCAGCCGAGCAGGTGCTCCGCGTGCGTCAGCCGGTCTTGGAGCGTGGAGTGGTGGACGTTGATCCCGGTGGCGGCCGCCCGCAGGCTCGCCGTGGACGCGACCGCGTGCAGGGTGGCCAGCAACCAGGGCGTGGTCGCCGTGGCCGTTTCCAGGGCACGGACGTCGGGCGGCGGCTCGGCGCCCGGTACGACGAGGTCGGCGAGCAGGGCGATCCCGCCCAGCTCATCGGCGTGCACGACCCGCGGCCCGGGGTCCTGCGGGGTGCCCTCGGCGGTGAACCGCAGGGCGGTACGGGCCGCCGCCCATGACCGGGGCAGTTCGAGCACGGGCACGGCGGGCCCCACCCCGAGCCGGGCGTCCGGGGCAACCGGCCGGGACTCCGCGACGCCCGGGCCCTCCGTCCCGGCGGGTACGACCCGAGGCCGGTTGTTCAGCGGGGCGAGAACCCGCGCCGGTGCCGTGAGGTCCAGGCCGAGCCGACGGGCGCTGTACAGGCGCGCCTGCTCCGGGGCCGTGGCATCGAGAAGGGTCTCGACCAACGCCGGGTCCTCGGCCGGGGCCCGACCACGAGTACGGTCGAGAACGAGCCGCAGGGCAACGGCGGCGCGCTCGAGTATCACCGCGTCGACGACGCTGGGCGCGGCGGGCTCCGCGACGACCGTGCCGGGTTGGACTCCGTCCTGCTTGGCTGTCGTCCCGGGGCGCTCTGCGATGGCCACGCCGGGCGTGGTCCCGGCCTGCTCCGCTTCGGCCGTGTCGGG
>NZ_JBHUQX010000308.1:0-11628 GCF_042674225.1 Streptomyces sp. NPDC056948 | reverse complement strand
GTTCCTGGAGGAGGACGCGGTCCGCGTCACCGTCACCATCGAAATCCCGCCCGTCGCAAGGGAGAACATCCGGACAAGCACCTTCCGAACGTCCGGGTCTCGATCTATCCGCTCCAGCGATTCGAACCTCGCCGGATCAAGGTCGATCGTGGCAATTCCGCCAGCATCGCCGTCACCTACGGCCGAGAACAGCAGGAGGCATCGGTACGCCCGCAGAATCCCTCCTCGCTCTTCACGCATCAGCGACTGGAGGACGACGACTCCTTCTTTGACCTGACTACGGACCGCGTCCACCGAGGTCCATCGCGTCGCCCAGCCTCGATCCTCTGCCTCCAATTGGATCTCAAGCAGCGTATCGAAACTGATCTGACACACACGAAAGTCAGGGTCAGTCGAATGAATCATAGACATCAGAGAATTACTCCCCGCCGAGGATGTCGATACGGATTGGCGTGTCTGGATCGATACGCCCGTCTTTGATTCTGGTCTGGAGTTCGTCCCAGCGGTGGTGTCCTCCGAGAATCGTCCCGCCACGGGAGACAAGAATTCCTTCCCCCTCCGCAGCGTTGTTGATTCCATCCAGAAGATCCTCGTTACTGAGCTCTTCGTGGTACCACTGCGACGCCGGGTCCCGAGTCGATTGCCCCTCACGGTATTTACCGCCGAGATCGCCAGCCTTCTCGTTGCGCGGCACGAACTCCGGGCATCCGCCAGAATTGTGAACAAGCACCGGAGTGGCACCAGCGAGTACATAGTACGTATGCAGGTCGTCAACCGTCAGGTTGTACGTCCTGGCGTGCCTGGTGAACGGTCGGTTGCTTGTGACGATGACGGTGTCGCCCTCGTCGGTGAGCAGCGTCATGCCCGGCTTGAGGTCGCCCGCTTCGATCCAGTCCTGTTCGGACGGGGACCAGAAGGGATGCTCGTGGGTGGCGGTGAGGCGGGCAATGCCATCCCCGGTGGCGATGGACAGCTCGTTGAAGTGCTTGTCGGACTCGGTCCGGATGAGCCGGGTCACCTTACGGGAGCCGGTCTCCCCTGTGGTGGGGTCGGTGGCCTGGACCATGTCGCCGACTGCGACATCTTCGATGTCCTTGGCGGTGCCGTCCGCCATGAGGACGTCGGTGCCGGCCAGGAAGCACTTACAGCCTGCGGCCGCTCCCTTGGCGGCCCGGCCTCCAGGAATGAACGCGTAGGGAAGGGTCTCCCAGCGCTTGCCTCGCTCGTAGGATTCGGCGTCGTCCAGGCATCTCTCGAAGTTCTGGACGCAGTAGTTGGCGGCTATGCGCTTGGCCTCTGCGACATCGTCGCTCTTCAGCAGGAACTTGTACGCCAGGCGACAGCCTTCCCGCCCGAAGCACACATTGTTTGTTCCACTGTCCTCGACGATGGGCGTGTGCCAGTAATTGCCGTCCGGGAAGCGGCCGTTCGGTCCGTACTCGTAGAAGAGGTCCCGCAGCCGCTGGGCGTTGTTCGTGACCGGAGTCTGTGTCTTCACCCAGCCGGGCTTCTGCTTGCAGCTGTAGCTACAGCCGCCCGAGCCGGTGCCGCCCCTGGGCACACCGGGTCCCTTCGGATTCAACGGTCCCGTGGGGCCACCATCGCGACGCGGTTCGCTGTGGCCCGTTCCGTCATCGATCCACAACCCCGTGTGATCGGAACGCGAAACCGGGCTGTTGTTGGCATAGGCGTACCCGTTCATCTGCAGCGGGTCCGCGATGTCGATGATCGGGTCTGCCGAGAGGAAGCGGCCGGAGGTGTGGTCGTATTCGCGGGCGCCTATGTGTGTCAGGCCCGTGGCCGTGTCGTCGATGCCCACGCCCAGGTAGCCGCGCTTGTTGGGCCAGGTGGACGGTTTCGTGCCGCGCGTTTCGCCGTACGGCTTGAACGCGCGGCGGGTGACCTGCTGGCCGGTCGCGAGTTCGACGGAGGTGTTCGCCGTTCCCAGGTGGTCGGTGATCAGCGTGCTGACCTTGTGGCCCGTGGTCGAGCCGTTGGCTGTCGTGCGGACCACCGTGGGGGCGCCCGGCTGGGTGTAGGAGCGGGAAGCGCGCACCATCGCGCCTGTGCCGTCCGTCGTCAGTTCGGTTTCGCCCAGGTACAGCGTCGAGCCCGAGGGCGAGTTCTCCAGCAGGCGGTTGCCGTCGGCGTCGTAGACGTACGTCGTCTTCTTGCCGTCGTCCGTGATGG
Organism: Streptomyces sp. NPDC056948; assembly: GCF_042674225.1. NCBI lineage: Bacteria > Bacillati > Actinomycetota > Actinomycetes > Kitasatosporales > Streptomycetaceae > Streptomyces > Streptomyces sp. NPDC056948. The sequence goes on along the minus strand of NZ_JBHUQX010000308.1, from coordinate 9,438 downwards.
AGTCGAGCTTGTTCTCCGGCGTCCAGGTCAGATTCTGCGTGGTGTTGTACAGATCCCGGCCCGTGGTGTTGCCCGTGGCGTCGTAGGTGTAGCCGCTGTCCTTGCCGGATGGCGTGGAACTGATCCACGTCATGGTGTGCGGCTGGGTCTGGTACGCCGTTGTGCCGGTGCCTGCGACCGTTTTGCCGTAGCCGTACGTGTAGGTGAGGTTCTTCGTCGCGTCGGCCGGGTCGTGCTCCGTGAGCTTCGCGCGGTTGCCGAGCCAGTCGAAGGTGAACGACTGGTGGTAGGCCGTCGTACCCGTGGCCACCGTGCTGGTGTCCGGAGCCGCCGCCGCGAGCGAGGAGGCGAGGGAGGCATCGGGGGTTGTCGCGTCCGAAGCCGCGTCGGGGGCGTCGGCGACCGGGCCTGAAGAGGACGCGTACGTGGTGCGGGGGCCCCATGCGGTGCCGTTCGCCGCCTTGCAGCCGGTGCCGGCGCCGGTCGGTTCGGTCTTCGACGTCCAGGCGTGTGCCAGTTCGCCCATCACGTCGTAGGTGAAGCACTGGGTGTCCCATGTGCTGCCCGTCGCATCGCTGAGCTTGCGCGCGTTGGAGGTGATGGTGCCGGTCGCGTCGTAGGAGTAGTAGCTGTCCGTGATGCGGTGCGGTCCCGCCGTCTCCCGGTCGGCCACCGTGCGCTGAAGTCGGCCGGTGTGCGGATCCACGAAGTTGGTCGTCCAGACGCGGTTCGGCTGGGCGCCCGAGACGGTGCGCAGCACCTCGCCGTAGGGCGAATACGTGGCGTCGGCCGTGTACCAGGTCAGGCCCGAGGTCGAGTCGGGCAGGCCGTCGCCGTTGTAGCGCGTGACGACCTTCTCCTTCGCCAGGCCGCCCGCGGCCGGCAAGGTGACCGACTGGGGCTTGCCGGTCGGGGTGTAGGTGTACGCGTAGGCGTAGGTGCCGGAGAGACCTGTCGTCGCCGAGTTGGCCGGGATGACCGTCTCGCTGCCGGTGGGGTGGTAGTCGGCGTCGTAACCGGTGACGCGGTTGACGTAGTCGCCGCTGCCTGAATGCCGCTTGGACGAGGTTGGTTGGCCGATGCCTCCGGGCGCCTCGTCGTAGGCGTACTCCTTGACGGGGATGGCGGTTGCGGAACCCTGCCGGACGTATCTGGGTCGTCCGAGGACGTCGTACTCGGTGAAGTTCTCCTGCCCGCGCGCGTTGCGGACGCGGTTGGGGCGGTCGGCTGCGTCGTACCACGTGTCCGTGGTTCCCGTGTCGGGGTCGGTGGCCGAGGTCACCCGGCCACGGGCGTCATAGGTGTACGACCAGACGTTGTCGGCCGGGTCGGTGACCTTGTCGCGGTTGCCCCGGGCGTCGTATCCGTACGTGGTGGTGCGGCCCGCCGTCGCGTCGGAGGTGTCCTGGGTGAAGTGCCTGACGGATGTCGTCCGGCCGAGGGCGTCGAAGTAGGTGCGGGTCCTCGGGGCCGTGGAGCCGGGCGGGTTCACCGTCTTGCTGACCGCGTCGTACCAGGTGAAGGTCGCGTACTTGTACCCGCCGCCCTGGTACACGGAGGCACGGGCCTCGCGTTCCAGACCGTCGTAGCGGAACTGGGTCCAGGACGGAATCAGCGAGAGGGACCGAGGCTTGAAGAGCTCCGTGTCCGGTTCGCCCTTGGCCAGGTAGGCGCCGGTCTTCTCGGCGACCAGGCCGTGGTCGTTGTACTTGGTGTCGACGACGATCCGGCCGGGGCCATGGGCCTCGGTCTGCTTCTGGACCTCGCGCGACAGGCCGTCGTAGAGGGTCACGTCGCGGGCGTAGGAACCGTCGTCCTCGAGTGTGCCCACTGATACCGCGGCAGGCTTGTTCGCGCTGGTGGTAGCGGTGGCGGGCTGGTAGTCGACGACGACGTTCGGTGACTTGCCACCGGAGGAGCGGGACGCGGACCAGCCCTTCACGAGGCGCCCGAGGGCGTCGTACTCGGTGCGTGTCACGCGGCCGTTGGCGTCGGTGACCGTGAGCGGCAGGCCACGGCCCGGGTCGTAGGTCGTGGTGACGGTGTGGCCCTTGGCGTTGATCGTCTTGGTGCTCGTGACCGGGCCGCCGGTCTCGGGCGTGTAGCGCGTCTCCGAGGTGCCGACACCCGGCTTGGTGACGGTACGGACGCGGCCGAGATCGTCGTACGTGGTGCCGGTGACCACGGAGTACGAGGTGCCCGTCCCATCGGTCTCTGCCACCGAGGTGATCATGCCCTTGGTCGGCGTCGCGCCATGGGCCAGCTTGTCGTAGGTGTACTGGCGCGCCGATTTCAGCTCCGTCGCGGGGGCCGCGGCCGCGTAGCCGGCGCAGGACGTGCCCGTGATGCGCTGTTCCTTGGGCACACCGATGAGCCATGCGGTGGTGTTGTGCAGGTAGGACGTCTTGGCGCAGGTCTGGTCCGAGAGGGTCTCGGAGGAGCCGCTCGGTTTGACGACGGCCGTCTCCACCTGGAGGGGAAGGCCGTAGGTGTCATCGGGAGTCGTGAGGGTGCGGACAGCGCGCCAACTCGAACCGACTTTCTGGATCTCGTCCGATCGCTTGGTGCCCGTGCGATGCGCGAGCAGTGGATCCGCCGCCGTGGCGTTCTCGTTCTCGCGGGCGCGGGACGCGGTCTGCCTGGACCAGGGAAAGTTCAGGGACCGCTTGAGGACCTCGCCGCCCGAGTCCACGTAGGTGATGACCTCGGCGGTCACGCCGGCGTACTGAGGCGCGTCGTCCGCCAGCAGTGTGTAGGTGTTCGTGGAATCCTTGACCTCGCCACCGGTGCCCAGGAAGTAGCGGGTCACCGACTTGGACTGGGACTGGGGCACACCCGGCTCGGAGCTGGTCTTGCTGCCCTTCGTGACCTCGACCTGCCGGTGCCCCTGCCAGTCGCTGTACGTCCGCAGAGCGGGACGAGTGAACTCGTCGTCGCTCTTGGCCCACGCCGGGTCCGAGTACGAGTACATCGTGACGGTCGGTTTGCTGTGCGACGTGACTTTGTCGGACTCGGTCACGGACGCGACGACGTACTTGTTGAACCAAGACTTCGCCGGAGTCTTCTCGTCGCCGTCGGGTGACCAGCGCACCGGGTAGCAGGTGCCGTTGTTCTTGCCCTTGTCCTCGGAGGGTTCGCTCGCGCACCCGCCGGTGTACTCGACCTCGATGTCGCCGCCGGATTCGGTGGAGACCGTACCGATGCGGGGGCGGGTGAAGCCGGGGCGCTGGTCGTTCTTGCCGTCGAGGACCAGGTTGGGCAGTTGGCGGTCCTTGAGCCGGGCGCGCAGCGGCGACGAGGAGCCGACGGTGTAGTGGGCGAAGCTGATGCCGTCCTTCGACTGCGGGGTGCCGGTGGTGTCGCCCGGGCCGAAGCCGGTGCGGGTGATCGAGTTGAGCCAGAGGCCGGGTGAGGTGTCGTACCAGTCCTCCGGGAAGGACTGGTGCAGGGCGTACGTATCCACCTTGCCGAGGCCCGTCTGGCCCGGGCGAGCGGCCTTCGTGGTCACCGTGTCCAGGCGCAGCTGCGTCCAGAAGGACGGGAAGGACGGGCACAGTTTGGAGGAGGACTTGCAATTGAGGTTGCCGGGGGTGTCCCACCAGGGGCGGTAGGCGCCGGGATCGTCGGTCTTCGCGAAGTTGGCCGCATCGCATGCCGACTCCGATCTCAGGCAGCGCTGCTTCACGCCGAAGGTGACGGTGGCCGACGGTGTGGTCAGGGTGTCCGGGCGCAGGCCGTACTCGATGGAGGCGGGGTAGGCGTAGCGGTCGTACTGCTCGGGTGACTTGAACTTCTTGCGGACGGCGTAGTGATTCGTCTCCTGCTTCCAGTTGACGATCATCGTGTTGCCGTTGACGTCGACGACCTTGTCGAGGCCCCAGCGCCAGGCCTGCTGCTTGCCGGAGCCGCAGCGCGAGTCGGCGAAGGCGTCGGCGTGGCACGGTTCTCCGGGGTGGTTGCCGAAGACCGGCACGGTGGAGACCGACGCGGTGTCGGTGTGACCGCCGCCCACGCTGTTCAGGCCGTAGTGGTACTTCGTGCCGTCGGTCGTGGTGACGACCCAGTACTCGCCGTTGTCGTCGTCGTTGCTGCCGCCGACTCGGCGCTCGACCCGGGTGCCGTCGTCCTGTTGGGGACGGTAGATCTCGGTGTCCTTCTCCGGATCGCTTCCGGATGCCGCGTCCCTGACCAGTTCGGTGGTCTTGCCGCCGAGCGACATCACCGCGTTGTACGACGCCCAGCACAGGTCGGACGTCTTGTCCTTCTTGGCGGTGTTGTTGGGAGTGCCGGCCTTCAGCGCCTTGCGGTCGTCCTGGCAGGAGCGGTAGCGGCGCTCGATGTGGCCGGGGTCGTAGGACCAGCCCTCGCCGATCCAGGAGGCCTGCGGCGAGGAGACCGCCGTACGTCCGTCCACGGTCTGGGAGCTGTAGTTGAAGGAGATCTGAGGCGCGGGACCAGCCGGCGGGCTCGGTACGGCCAACGGGTAGGCCCAGGTGAAGGCGCCGGAGGAGCCGCCTGCCTCCCACTTTCCGTCAGAGGCGAGAGGCGTCGCCTTGAAGGTGCCGCCGCCGCTGTTGCCGGAGTCGACGACGCCGACGACCGCCGTGCTTCCCGCGGCGGCCACGGGCATCGCTGTGGAGGACCGCCGATAGGAGGCCTGCGTCACGCCCGAGGAGCGGGCCTTGGACGAAGGGGCGGCAGCAGGCGTGACCGTGCCGTCGGCCGCCGGATCCACGGTGGCCGTGAGGGACTCTGCCACCGTGTCGTTGGCGGTCTCCAGTTCCTCGTACGTCTGGCAGGCCTCGTCGTCCGGCGTCGTCCAGTAGCAGTCGGGGAACGTGACGAAGCGCAGACGGGAGGCCCAGTCGGCGCCGTAGAGGTTCTTGAACTTGCCGTAGTCGAGCTTGACCGAGACGGGTACCGAGCCGTTGTCGGGCCCCTGGACCAGCAGCAGCGAACCCTCCACACCCTGGGCTGCCGAGGAGGACCGGTCCGGGATGGTGACCTGCCAGGTGCCGGTGGGTGTCGGTTGGTCGGGTGCTTGGCCGAGGCTGACGGGCAGTGCTCCGACCGGCTTCGGAGCCGCCGGTGCGGCTGCGGCGGCTGCCGTACGGGCCGAGGCTGTCGTCGCGGTGGAGCCGAAGGTGACCGAGCCGGTCTGGTTGGAGGGGGGATTGGTCGTGCCCGTCGGGGCGGCGAGCAGGTCCTCGGGGACTTCGGCCTTCAGCGTGCTGTGGCTACGGCTGAACGCCTTGCCGGGAACCGGCTCGTCACGGTCGAGTTTCTCCAGCGTCAGCGATTCGCGCCCGACTTCCTCCTTCGCCGGATCCGGCGGAAGGGCAAGCGCCGGCGTGGGCAGCAGCCCCACCAGCAGCGCGACAGCCGTGACCGGCACGGCGGTACGCGCCAGACGAGGTTTGCGGGCATGCGGAAGTCGACCGAACACGGCGAGGTCCCCCCGGACCACTGGAAGCGGGACCGGCAAAGGACCACGCGTGATGACGTATCAGACAGCGGAGATTCTGTGATCACCCTGTGAAGGAAAGCCAGAGGTGACGCTGCGCTGTGATCATAATCACGGAACGTAGCGGGCTGTTGTGCGGCGAAGGGAGACGAAGCACGGCAAGCGCTTCACAGGGGACCACTCCACCCTTTGGCAATCTTTGGCGTGAACAAGTCATTACCGACCAAAGAGCTTAGAGCAAAAACCAGATTGCTATGCTTTGTGTGATTTTACGGGCAGTCAACCGTTCCGCGATCACCGCACCACAGGTCGCCCCTCCCTTCTGTACGGAGCACTGGGTCGCATCTCTCACTCCGCACCCTCGAAATCTCCACAGGGTGACGACAGATCCCTCATAGGTCATCATCGGCTGGCCCGGCCGCGCCCTGTCACGCGCCGGCTCCGAGGGGGAACTAGGGGGAAGGGGAACCCGCCCGATGACGCGCAACTGGCGCCGCAGGCCCGGCCGTCGAGGCGGTGTGGCGCTGCTCGCCACCGCAGTCGCAACCACCGGCATCGTCTACGCCGGACTACGGCTGGACGGCGGTCCTACGCAGGACGGCCGCGACCACGAGCCGGGCACGAGCACCGTCACCGAAGCCATCGCATTCAAGCAGGCGGCACGGACCGGAAAGCCCGTCGAAGTGACCACCGCGCGCACCGCCCGTTCCACGACGTGGGCCCGTCCGGACGGCCAGATGGCGACGGAGCTCCACTCCTCGCCCGTCCGCGCCAAGGTGGACGGCGACTGGAAGAAGATCGATCCGAGCCTGCGGCGCACCAAGGTCGGGTGGGAGCCGAAGGCCGTCAACACCCGCATGGTCTTCTCGCCGGGCTCGCAAGGCCAGCGAGCCTCCCGCTCCACAGCGCGGCGCGTGTCCCTGGTGCAGCGGACCGCAGCGGATGCCACCGAGAATCCGCTGGTCACCCTGTATGTCGGCGCCGGCAGCGAGTACAAGATCCAGCTCACCTGGCCCGGACCGGTCCCGGCTCCGATCATCGACGGCAACCGGGCACTGTACCCGGAGATCTTCCCCGGCGGAGACCTCGTGCTCACCGCCGACGACGACGGCTTCGGCCAGCTCGTGGTCCTGAAGAACCGTCAGGCGGCATCCGACCCTCACGTACGGCAGTTGGTGTACGGCCTTCACTCGGCCCAGCTCACCTTCCGCCTCGACCCGGTGACCGGGATCGTCAGCGCCGAGAACGCCGACGACGAAGAGGTCGCGATGTCGCCCACCCCTCTGATGTGGGACAGCAGCGGGCAGCCGGCCGTGACCGACGGCGGCGTAGGCGCGACGGCTCAGCCGACCGAACCCGAATCACCGGGCCCGACGGATTCCGGCGCCTTTCCCGACGACAGTGCGGCTCCCACCGCCGAGGAGGAAGCCGTCGAGTCCGACGAGCAGAGCGACACCGACGTGGAGGTGCTGCCCTCGGCGAGCGACGGTTCCGCCCCGGAGCCGGCCGAGTCACCGCTGCCCTCCGCGCCGGCGGAGCCGACTCCGGCGCCGTCGCAGTCCGGCTCCGCCGCGACGCTCGGTCTGGCCTCGCTGGAAGGTCCTTCCCCCGACTCGCGGGGTGAACTCGTCGAGGCCGACCTGTCCACCGGACAGTGGACTCTCACCCCGGACAGGGACTTCCTCGAGGACCCTGCCACCACGTACCCGGTGTTCATCGACCCGTCCGTCAAGAAGCACACCCAGAACTGGACCACCGCCTACGACCGCCACCCCAACGCCACCTTCTACAACGGCAAGGGCTTCAACAAGGGCGGCACCCACGAGGCCCGCGTCGGCTTCGAGTCCGATACCTGGGGCACGTCCCGGTCGTTCTTCAACATCTCCTTCGACAAGGACCTGAAGGGCACGAAGATCACCCGGGCCAAGCTGCGCCTGTTGGAGACCTACTCCTGGTCATGCAGCGCCCGTTCGATGAGCGTGCACCTCACCGGCGAGATCGACTCCCACACCAACTGGAAGAACGCTCCCAAGCTCCACGACGGCAACAAATTGGCGACCAAGAGCTTCGCGCACGGCTACAAGTCCGGATGCCGAGACGCCTTCGAGACCTTCGACGTGAAGAAGGGCGCGCAGAAGGCTGCGGACAAGGGAGAGGACACCATCACCTTCGGCCTGCGCGCCCGCGACGAACACTCCCGGTACGCATGGAAGAAGTTCCGGGCCAACGGTGACTACGCTCCCGTCCTCGAGCTGGTCTACAACCGCCGGCCCTCGATCGTCTCGAACTCGCTGGACATCGGCCCGGACGGCAAGTGCACCACGACCAAGCCGTACGTCCGCATGGGTTCCGGTGATCTCACTTTCACCGCCAAAGCCACGGACAAGGACAAGAACCTCGACTCCTTCGACTTCGACCTGTGGCCGACCGGGAAATGGGACTCGGCCGGTGACCTGCTCGACTCGACCGGCAAGGTCTCCGTCGGCGGTGACACCGGCACGGCTCTGAGGACGACGAAGGGCTTCTCCACGAGCAAGCTCAAGAACGGCACCACGTACTCGTGGCGGGTGCGGGCGATCGACGATGCGGGTACGACGTCGCCCTACTACCCGGTCAAGACACCCTGCCGGTTCGTCCTGGACACCTCCGCGCCCCGGCCGCCCGTGGTGAGTTCCGCCGACTTCCCCAACGCGGACGGCAACCAGAACGGCTTCGGGAACGACGACGAGGACGCCAACTGGTCGGCCAAGAAGTTCGGCACGCCCGGGTCTTTCACCGTGCGCGCCCTGAACAGCGACGTCGTGCGCTACGAGTACGGCTTCAACTCCGCCACCTACACCGGCAGCGTCGGCCGTGCGAACGGCACGGCGACGAGCGCGAGTGCCTCCCTCTCCGGAGCCAAGCCTCCGACAGCCGGGCCCAACGTGCTCTACGTCCGCGCCGTGGACAGCGCGGGAAACCCCTCGGATCCCACCAAGTACTTCTTCTACGTCACGCCGCGGGACCAGGCCGACAGCCCCGGGGACTTCACCGGCGACAAACTGCCCGACCTCATGGTCGTCACCGAGGGCGGCAACCTGGCCATGTACCCGTCCCAGGCCGACAAGGACGACCTGGCCAAGGGCACCGGCGATCTGGACTACTCGATGGCCGGCGCCTACCGGACCAACCCCGACAAGGACCCCAACGGGGACGACCTGCCCTCGTACGTCTCCGCCCCGTCAGGGCACTTCAAGGGGGCCCTGATCACGCACAACGGTGACATCTACGGCGGTGACGGTCTTCAGGACCTCGTCGTCCGTCTCGGCGGGAAGCTCTGGGTCTACCCCGGAGACGGATACGGCGCCGTGAACATCGACAAGCGTCAGGAGATCCTCCTGCCCGAAGGGGGGCCGAGTCCGGCCGACTTCACCCAGATCCTCAGCGCGGGAGACGCCACCGGGGACGGCCGCGCCGACTTCTTCGCCACGGTGAAGAACTCCGCCGGGACCGACGACGAACTGTGGGCCCTCACCGGCTATCACGGAGCCACGGTCGACCAGAGTGTCCGTCTGAACGCGTCCGCCTGGAAGGAGCGCGACCTCGTCGTCGCACGGGATGTCTCGGGCGACGGTGTGACCGACCTGGTCTACCGGTCCGACGCCTCCGGGAAACTGTGGCTGCGCAAGGGCATCGCCGCTTCCGGCGGTGGGGTCGACCTCGGCTCGCTGGCGACCGCGGCGAATTCCTCGGGCGGGGCGGACAACGAGTACGGCTCCTCGGGCTGGTCAAGCGGCGACGTGCCTCATCTCATGGGCACTCCGAGCGCCGATGGAGATGCGAACCCCGACATCTGGGCCGTCCGCGCCGACGGATCGGTTCGCTTCCACGCGGGCGGCAAGACCGCCCTCAGCGGCTCCGGTACCGAGATCATCGGCCGCGCCGACTACTGGAAGACCCGCATCGCCATCGGGTGACTCGCTGACTCGTGGGGC
>NZ_JBHUQX010000307.1:0-11631 GCF_042674225.1 Streptomyces sp. NPDC056948 | reverse complement strand
GTCCATGCCGTTCTTGAGCTTGTCGTACATGGTCTGGACGGCGAGCGCGCCGACGTCCTTGCCGTTGATGAACAGCGCGGCCTTCATGCCTGTCGGCTTGTCCGACTGCCACTCCTTGCAGGCCAGATATGCGCCGAGCCCGACGCCGACGACGTTGGCGGGCTTGACGCCCGCGTTCTGCAGCGCCGTCACCCCGCCCATGACGTTCTCGTCGTTGCAGCCCCAGACGACCCAGTTCTTGACGCTCGGGTTGGCGGTGACGGTGGCCGCGATCTTGTCCTGCGCGCCGGTCGGGGTGTTGTCGGTGGCGACGTCGATGTTCTCGACACCCGGCACGGCTGTCTCAAACGCCTTCTTGGCCCCGGCGACACGGTCGCCGCATACGGTGACGTCCTGCTTCCAGGCGGAGATGACGCGAGTCTCTGCTGCATTCCAGCCGGCCTTCTCGAACTCGGCCGCCGCACGCTTGCCGACCTCCTTGCCCATCTGGGAGCCGCTGAATCCGACCCGGGGCACGAGGTCGCTCTTGGCGCAGGCGGCCGGGTCCGGGCCGGTGGTGCAGATCTGGTCGTCCGAGGTCAGCAGGGCGACCTTGGCGTCCCTGGCGGTCTGGACGACTTGGGGGCCGACGGCCGGGTCCGGCACGACGACGATGACGCCGTTGGTCTTCTGGGCGATGGCCGACTGGACCTCGCTGACAGTCTTGTTGGCGTCGTTGCCGAGGTTCACGACCTTGAGATCGATACCGAGCTCGGCGGCCTTCGCCTTGGCGCCGGCGGCCTCGCCGACGAAGTACTCCTGATCGCCCTGCTTCTGAAGGTACGTCAAGGTGATCTTGCCGTCCGCCTTGGCGACAGTGTCGTTCTCGGCTTCCTCCTTGCCGGAGGAACAAGCGGTCGTCGTCAGGCCCAGCGTGAGCAACAGGCCTGCGGCCACGGAGGCATGGCGATGAGACAGGGACATGAGGGAAGGCTCCTTGGATGCGCACACCCGATCCGCCGGGCAGGCGGAAATGAACACGGGTGGGAAGAGGCCGCGAGGGCGCCCGTCGTGGTGGTCGGTGACACGACGAGCGAACGATCTGGCGAAGCGGGCTGCCCGCTTCTGGGCCAAAGTCAACAGATTCGAACGCGGCGTGGATATGACACCCCTGAAGCTCCGTCATGTCAAGTCCGTTGGTCAGTTCGCGTCTGTGGCAGCTCTCCGGCGAGGTGAACGGACCGGGTAACTGGTCGAGTTCAGGGGATTGACGTCCCCTCGACGGCACTCTACGTTCCATTCTGTTTGGTATTGGTTGGTCGTGTGTACGGTTGCCCGAACGCATTCCGTCGCCGACGCCTCCCACATCCCCGCATGTACGCCGCTGGGCCCTCGCCTCAGCCTGGCTTCCGTCCTCATGCCCCCGCATGTCGCGGGTCGTTGCGGCGCGTCTCTCCCGGTCAGTCGCCACCGGAGGTCGCCGCTGCCATCGACTTCGCTCAACCCATGAAGGGACCCTCATGACCCACAGACGCGAACTCGTCATCGCAGCCACGGCACTTGCCATGACGGCCGGCCTCGTCACCGGAACCGCCGGCCCGACCTCGGCGTCGGCGCGGCACAGCTGGACCTCCGTCCAGCCCGGCGCCAGGCCCACCGGCTGCCAAGGCGTCCGAGCGACCGTCGAGCTCGACGAAAGCGGCGATCCGTCCTTGAGGGCCTCATGGAACTGCAAGGAGGTTCTGCGCCCGGCGCCGATCGGTCTGGTGACCGGCGACACCGACTTCAGTTCCGGCCTGGACTTCGTCAGCCGCGCGGACAGGAAGGTCACACAGACCTACAGGACCACCGTCGGGAACTCCCGGGTCCGCAAGCGCACCGCCACCGAGACGCGCCTGGTCTTCGCCAAGGACGAGGAGCGGATCACCGTGACCGTGCGCACCTCCGCGGACGGTGTGGCGCTGCGCTACGAGTTGCCCACCGGGGCGACCGTTCTGCGCGAGGCCACATCCTTCGAACTCCCCGCCGACGCACAGCTCAGCCACGACACGTTCTCATCCGCCCACGAGGCTCTCTATCGCACGTCGGCCGTGTCCGCGGTGCCGACCGGCGAGTACGGGATGAGCATGTTCGGCAGGCTGGCCAATGGTGCCCGAGTCCTGCTTTCCGAGTCCGGTGTCGACGGCGGCTACTCCGGCGGGCGCTTCACTCACGAGCAGGGAACAGGCCGTTTCACCGTGAAGCTCGCCGATGCGCGGGTCGTGCGGAACTCCGCGTTCGCCACACCGTGGCGGGTCGCGGCGATCGGGAGCACCGAAACCGTCGTGGAGTCGACGCTGGAGGACGATGTCGCCCCTTCGTCCAAGGTCACCGACACCTCGTGGATCAAGCCGGGCGTCGCCGCCTGGCCCTGGTTCGACGGCAAGCACGCGACTCAGCGCAACCTCGCCAAGCTCAAGGACTGGGCCGACTACGCCTCGACTCAAGGGTGGCCCTACCTGCTGGTCGACGACGGGTGGAAGAGCGTCACCTGGATGCCCGAGCTGGTCGAATACGCCAAGGCCCGTGGTGTGGGCATCATGCTCTGGTACCACTGGAAGGACCTCGACACGGAGTCCGAGCGTCGGGCCGAGTTCTCCAGGATCAGCGACTGGGGTGTCGCCGGCGTGAAGATGGACTTCATGGGATCGGAGTCCCAGGAGCGCCACCGCTGGTACGACGAGGCGCTGGCGGATGCGGCCGAAGCCGAGCTGGTGGTCGACCTGCACGGGTCCCGGCTGCCGGTCGGCGTGCACCGGACATGGCCGCATGTGCTCACCACCGAGGCTGTGCGCGGCGAGGAGTACAACACCGGCCGCACCATCGGGCACGTCACCGCCGTTCCGTTCACCCGGGGCGCGCTCGGATCCGCCGACTACTCACCGATGAGCTTCCAGCGGGCCAACCCGAACAGCGACGGCGCGGAGCTCGCCCTGGGCGTGCTCTACGAGAGCGGCCTGATGCTGCCCGGGGGCAGGGTTTCCGACTATCGGGCACGGCCCGAGGCCCAGCGCTGGCTGCGACAACTGCCCACCGTCTGGGACGAGACCGCATTCGTCCAGGGCGACCCGGTGGGCGGCGCGGTCATCGCCCGCCGTGCGGGCGACCGCTGGTTCGTGGGCGCCATGACGGGTGGGGGCGCCGGCACCCTCACGTATCCGACCGCGTTCCTCGGCGGTGGGCGCTGGCACGCCGAGATCACCACGGACGGTGCCGACGGTCTCGTGCGCTCGAACAGGATCATCCGGGCCGGCGACTCCCTGGAAGTCCCGGCTGTGGCCCGGGGCGGCCATGCGGTCAAGCTCACGAAGGTGGCCGCGCTGCCGAACGGCTACCGCACCCTCACGCCGGCCGGCGGCGACGCCGTGATGGCCGTCGAGGGAGGCGCGGCCGGGTGCGACGGACGCATCGTCCGGGCCCCGGGCGACGGCAGCGCGGGCCGTCGGTTCCGGCTCGCACCGGTGGGCGACGGCCATGTGCGGATCGTCAGCGAAGGCAGCGGTGAGGACGTGGTCGTCCAGGGAGCCTCACGCGATGCCGGCGCCAACGTCGCCCAATGCGAGTACGCGTCGGGTCCCAAGACCAACGACGAGTGGCTGGCGGAGGACGCGGGCAGGGGACGCGTCCGCTTCGTCAACCGGTACAGCGGGCTCTACCTGACGAGTGGCTCAGCCCGGGGCGACCAGTTCACACAGCGGCCGTTCGACGGCTCCGACCGGCAGATGTTCAGGCTGTCCTGACGGGGCCGGGTGGTGGGTAGATCGTATATCCGATATCGTAGTTGGGCTGGGTCGGTCGGACCCGGTCCTTCACTGACCCTCTGAAGCCCCAAGGAGATGCGCTCCGTCCGGCGACGGTTCTGTCATTCGATGACATCTGCGATTCCTCGCCGGTTCGCACTGCGGGCGTGACGGCCGCTTGTCGTCCATCGATACATCCCATCTTTTGGTCAAGCTCTTGATCGTAAGCCGCTCCTCCTTATCGTGTTTTATCCGTCAACTATGCCTATTTCTCGGATAATTTTCCACACGGGCTGGACGGAGTGAGGGGGAGCGCTACAAGATACGTCCCATGTCTCGCTCTGAGGCGATTGATCGGCATCCATTCGCATCCCGTCACGCCTTGAAAGGGCGGTGGGCATGAACCTCATCACCGAGGTCGACGCGCTGGACGTACGTTTCCCCACCTCGCGGCAGCGTGACGGCTCCGATGCGTTGAACCCCGAGCCGGACTACTCCGCCGCGTACGTCACCGTCCGCACCAGCGACGGGGACGAGGGGCATGGCCTCGCGTTCACCGTGGGCCGAGGCAACGAGGTCCAGGTCGCCGCCGTCCGAGCCCTGGCTCCCTTGGTGACAGGCCTGCCGGTCGAGGAGACACTCGCCGACCTCGGGGCCTTCTCCCGCCGCCTTACCGGGGACGGCCAACTGCGCTGGCTGGGACCGGAGAAGGGCGCCATCCACATGGCCGCCGCCGCTGTCGTGAACGCCGTGTGGGACCTCTACGGCCGGCACCTGTCGATGTTCGACTACGTGGCCGTCAGCGGCAGCACCGACGACCGCGTGATCGAGTACGTCGACCACCTCCACGAGCATTTCATCGCGCCCGTCCGGATCAGCGGGGGCCGCTATGTGACGCCCACCGCCCCCGGACTCGGAGCGCAGCTGCGCCCGGCCTCGGTGGCCGATCACCTTTACCCCGATGGCCCTGTCTGGAGCAGCGCGGCCACGCACTGAAGCCCACAACCCGCCTCTCCGCTCCACACCCCTGGATGGCAGATGCGATACCACCGACTCGGCCACACCGACTTGACCGTCTCCGAACTCGCCTTCGGCACTGCCCCGTTGGGCTCGATGTTCGGCGTGTTCGCCGAGCAGGACGGCGTCGACGCCGTCCGCACGGCTCTCGACGCGGGCGTCAACTTGTTCGACGTCGCCCCCTGCTACGGCGCCACAACAGCCGAGACCGCGCTCGGCAACGCCCTTCGAGGTGTCGACCGCGGCAGTCGCCTTCGAGGTGTCCGGCTCCGCCGCGGGTGTCACCGGCGCTGTCGACTGCCTCCAGACGCATGGACGTCTTGTCGTGGTGGCCATCCACCCCGTCGCGCGTGAAGTCGAACTGCACCGGCTCTTCTGGCGGGAGCTGACCGTGCTGGGCGCCCGGCTCTACTGGCGCCAGGACTTCGAGCAGGCGGCCCGGCTGCTCGCCGCGGGCCGTGTCCCCGTCGGCCTGATCTCCAGGATCGAGCCGTTCACCCGCGCCGAGGTCGCCTTCGCCGCTCTCGACTCCGGCTCCGGCGTGATGAAGGTCCTGATCGACTGTCAGAGAAACGAAGGGAACGGACCGGCATGACCGCCGACCCACACCAGCGGCACCAGCGGCTCTTCGACCTGAGCGGTCGGCTCGCGGTCGTCACCGGCGCCCGCCGGGGCCTGGGCCTGGCCATCGCCGAGTCGCTCGCCGCCGCCGGAGCAGACATCATCGCCGTGAGCGCGCATCTGCCGGCCTCCGGAAGCGAGGTCGCCGAGCGGGTCACCGCCCTCGGACGGCAGTGCCGCACGCTGCGCGCCGACTTCGCGGACCGGTCGGCCGTCACGGCGCTCGGCGCCGAACTCGGTGGCCTGGAGCGGCCGGTGGACATCCTCGTCAACAACGCCGGCACCATAGCCCGCGCACCCGCCGCGGAACACACCGACGCCGATTGGGATCACGTCCTGGCCGTCGACCTCAGCAGCCAGTTCGTCCTCGCGCGCGAGATCGGCCGGCAGATGCTGCGCCGAGGATCCGGAAAGATCATTTTCACTGCCTCGCTCCTCAGCTACCAGGGCGGAATCTCCGTACCGGGCTACGCCGCCGCCAAGTCCGGCATCGCCGGCCTCACCCGGGCCCTGGCCAACGAGTGGGCGGCCCGGGGCGTCAACGTCAACGCGCTCGTGCCCGGATACGTCGCCACCGACAACACCCGTGCCCTGCGCGAAGATCCCCAGCGCAACGCCGCCATCCTCGACCGCATCCCCGCCGGCCGTTGGGCCACGCCACAGGACATCGCCGGTGCCGCCGTCTTCCTCGCCTCTCCCGCCTCCGACTACGTCCACGGAACCCTGCTGCCCGTGGACGGCGGCTGGCTCGGCCGGTGACCGCTGACCGGCCCCGGCAAGCCCGCCTCACAACGCTGTGCCGTTCCAGGCCGCTCGATCACCCCTCGCGCCGAACCGAGCAGAGGACCCATGAACACAACCGACCCACGACCTTCCCCGGACCACCCGGCATCAAGAGACCGGCTTGCCGTCCGCACCGGCTGGCGGGACTTCCTCAGCGGGCTCGACCCCGTGTGGCAGGCCGTCCCCACGAGCTTCCACGATGGCCCCTTCCTGGGCAACGGCGGTCTCTCGGTCTCCCTGCGCAGGTCCAGACACGCCACCCGGCTGACCCTCGTACTCGGGGACAGCCGGGTCCGAGACCACCAGGAGGCCGGCGGCCCCCTCTGGGGCGGGACACGATTACCCGTCGGCCGCCTCGTCCTGACGACGCGGGGGGAGCTCACAGGCGTCGACCTCCGCCTCTCCCTCTGGGACGCGGAGGTCGCCGGCACCGTCGAGACCACCCGCGGCGCCGTCACCATCAGGGCGTTCGTCCACGCCTCGAAGGATCTCCTCGTCGTGAACTGCCGTCCGCTGCGGGGCGCGGAGCAGGTGTCCTGGAGGTTCGTGCCTCAGGCGGCCGTCCCTCCCCGGGAGGCGTTCTACCCCGAGCAGCGCCCGACCGGGCTCAAGGACAACCCGCTGCCCGTGCTGACCAGACGCGACGGCGAGAGTGTGTGCACGCAGGATCTGGCGTGCGGCGGACGTACCGAGACCCGTTGGCGCACCCGCACCGAGCCGGACGGCGAGACCACCACCCTGCTGTGCACGGTGGCCCACAGTGCCACCGACCCCTCGGCGAGCGACACGGCGGTCGCCGCCATGAACGACGCCGCCGAGCTGCCGACCGACCGGCTCGTCGCCACCCATCGCGACTGGTGGCACGCCTACTACCCGAAGAGCTTCCTCTCGGTCCCCGACGGCCGGTTGCAGAGCTTCTACTGGATCCAGATGTACAAGCTGGCCTGCGCCACCCGCGCGGACAGGCCGGTGCTCGCCACCAACGGTCCCTGGCTGGAACACACCCCCTGGCCCGCCGCCTGGTGGAACCTCAACGTCCAGCTCGCGTACTGGCCGATCCACCCGACGGGTCACACGGAACTCGACTCCTTACGTACCGCGTTGGAGAACGGCGAAGCCGGACTGCTCGCCTCGACCCCGCCCGCCTACCGCGGCGACTCCCTGGCCATCGGCCGCTCAAGCCAGGACGACCTGCGCAGCGAACCGGCCGGCGTCCCCGGGCAGACAGAGGTACTGCCCGAGACGGGCAACCTCCTCTGGGCCCTGCACAACGCCTGGCTCGCGTACCGGCACACCATGGACGAGACCTTCCTGCGCACGACCGTCTTCCCTCTGTTACGCAGAGCCGTCAACTACTACCTGCACTTTCTCACCGAGGACGACTCCGGCCACCTGCACCTGCCGGCCACCTACTCGCCCGAGTACGGCATCACGGCCGACTGCAACTACGACCTCGCGTTGCTGCACTGGGGGTGCGGGACGCTCCTCGACGCATCGGCCCGGCTCAGGATCACCGACGCGCTGGCGGACCGGTGGCAGCACGTCCTCGATCACCTCACCCCACCGCCGCAGAGTACTGAAGAAGGCCTCCTCATCGGCCGCGACCTGCGGCTCACCAGTTCCCACCGGCACTACTCGCACCTGCTGTGGTTCCATCCACTCCACCAGCTCGACGTCGCCGACCCCGGCAACCGGGCCCTCCTGCTGCGGACCATGGAGCACTGGCTCAGCCTGAGCGGCGAACTCCAGGGCTACAGCTTCACCGGGTCCGCGTCGATGCACGCGCTCCTCGGCGACGGCGACGCGGCACTGGTCCGGCTCGGCGAGCTGCTGGACACGTATGTCGAACCGAACACCATGTACGCCGAGACCGGCCCGGCCATCGAGACACCGCTGTCCGGCGCGCAGAGCATGCACGACATGCTGCTGCAGAGCTGGGGCGGCGTCATCCGGATCTTCCCGGCCGTCCCCCGTGCCTGGGCGGACCTGACGGTGCACGACCTGGTCGCCGAGGGCGCCTTCCGGATCAGCGCCTGCCGGCGTGACGGTGTCACGCGCTGGATCCGCGTCCGCAGCGAGGCGGGGGAGCCCTGCCTTCTCGCACCGGGCCCCCTCCCGGGCGCCGCGGCTGTCCGCCCGCTCGACGGGCTCCCGGGCCGACCGCCTGGAACCGGGATGACGACGGCCTGCTGCGCATCAGCCTTCCTCCCGGAGCCGAGTGCCTGATCACCGGTGCCGGAGACACCCCCGACCTCACCGTCGAGCCCGTCGACTGCCGCACGTTCCGCTGGGGCCTGCCCCTTTCCTGAAGCGCCCTCGAGCCGCACCCCACCGCATTCACCTGATCGACCATCACCGAACAGGACACGCGTATGAACATCACCGCCCGTACCAGAAGAATCGCCGTCGTAGCGGCTCTCGCGCTCGCCACCGGCACGCTGAGCGGCTGCGGCTCCTCCTCCGATGACGAAGGCGACTCCCTCACCTACTGGTCGATGTGGAACCAGAACGAGCCGCAGGCCAAGGTCATCAAGGCGGCGTCCGACCAGTTCACCAAGGACACCGGCATCAAGGTGAACATCCAGTGGCAGGGCCGGCAGGTCATCCAGAAGATCACCCCGACCCTGAGGAGCGGCGCGGCGGCAGACCTGGTCGACAACTCGGTCAACGCGCTCGGCACGCTGGTCTCCGCCGGTCAGAACGCCGACCTCAGCCCGGTCTACACGGCGACGATTCCCGGCGAGAACAAGACCGTGGCCGAAGTCATCCCGGAGAAGTACAAGGCCTACCTCAACGACAAGAACGGCAAGCCGTTCATGGTGCCGTACTCCGTGGCCACCGAGGGCGTCTGGTTCGACGCCGCCAAGTACCCGGAGCTCGCGGCCAACCCGCCGAAGACCTGGGAGGACCTCGTCGAGAAGCTCGACGCCATCAAGGCGACCGGTGTCGCCCCGATCGCCCTGCCCAGCAACGACCCCTACTGGACCCTGCTCACCCTGCAGCGCCAGTTGGGCACCGAGGGCGTCCGCGAACTCGCCGCCGACAAGACCGGGGCCGCCTGGGACGACCCCGAGGTCCGCGCCGCCGTGAAGAAGGTCGAGCACCTGCGGGACAACCACTTCATCAAGGGCTACGAGTCCACACAGGGCACCCAGGCCCAGACCAGCTGGGCACAGGGCAAGGCCGCGTTCTATCTGAACGGCACCTGGGTGCCCGGCGAGAGCAAGCCCAACGTCGACGCCGACTTCAAGTACGGCAACTTCCAGCTCCCCGCGATCGACGGCGGCAACACGGCGGTCGGCGTCAACTTCTTCGGATTCGCCGTCCCGAAGACCGCCGAGCACTCGGCGGAGGCGCAGAAGTTCATCGCGTACTTCATGAACAAGAAGCACCTGACCGGGATCGCCACCCAGGCACTCAACATAGCCCCGCGCCCCGACGTCCCCGCGCCCGAAGAGCTCGCGGCGGTCGCCAAGGCGCTCGACGGCAACGACGTCTACGCCGATCAGGCACGGTTGTTCGTGGACTACGCGGCCTGGGCGACCAAGGCGTACACCCCGAACGTTGTGCGGTTCATCCAGGGCGTGACGAGCGCGGACGAGTTCATCGACCAGACCAGGCGGGCCTCTGTCGACTTCTGGAAGGCCAACCCGTGAGCGCGACCGTCCGGTCGCCGCTGGAACGTCGCCGGGGACGGATCTTCGCACCGTTCCTGGCGCCGGCCGTGGCCCTGTACACCGCGCTGTTCATCGGGCCCACCCTGTACTCGCTGTACACCAGCTTCACCGACTGGGACGGGATCAACTCCCCCCAGTGGGCGGGCACCCGGAACTACACACAGCTGCTGCACGACCCCGCCTTCCGCTCCGCGTTCGGCAACACCTTGAAGATCGTGTTCGGAGTCGGCGCCGCGATCTTCGTGCTGAGCTTCGGCTTCATGCTGATGCTCCGTGAGATGCGGGGCCGCCGGGTGATCCGCGGGGTGATCTTCCTGCCCCACATCGTCTCCTCCGTCGTCCTGGCTATCTTCTGGGGCGTCCTGCTCAGCCTGGACGGCTTGCTGAACCAGGCCCTCGACGGGATCGGGATCGACCCCGTCGAGTGGCTGAGGCCGGGCTGGACGATGAGCGCCGTCCTCGTCGCCCTGGTCTGGATCAACACGGGCTACTACGTCACGATCCTGATGGCCGGCGTCGACCGGATCCCCGTCTCCTTCTACGAGGCGGCACGGCTCGACGGCACCAACGCCTGGCAGCGCTTCCGCCATGTCACCCTGCCGCTGTCCTGGGACGTCACCGCGGCCGCGGCCGTGCTCTGGACCATCACCTCCGTGAAGATCTTCGAGTTCATCCTCGCCTTCGGCGGCAACCAGGGCGCTCTGCCACCCACCTACCAGTGGAACAACGCCATGTTCGTCTACGGCGAGACAGTCGGCGGCATCACCCCGGTGAACCAGTTCGGATACGCGGCCGCCTCGGCCGTGACGACCCTTCTCTTCGTCGCGGTCCTGGTGATCGTGCTCCGTCGGCTGATGCGCCGTGAACCGCTGCAGTTCTGAACCCGTCAGGAAGGAAACCCGCGATGACCACCACCGTCGCGACCCAGCCGGCCGAGCCCCGGGCCCCGGCCAGGACCCCCCGCCGCAGACGCCTCGCGCGCGTCCTCGCCCGCCTGCCGGGAACAACCGCCGTCTGGCTGTTCACCGGTTTCTGCGTGTTCGCCTTCGCCTTCATGCTGATCAGCTCGTTCAAGGCCAGCAGGGACATCCTGGAGCGCCCCTGGTCCCTTCCCACCACCCCGCGTTTCGAGAACTGGGCGACGGCCTGGAACGACGGCGGCTTCGGGCCGGCGTTCATCAACTCGACGGGGCTGGTGGTCACCGCGTCGGCCGTGACCGTGGTCATCGCCGGTCCGGCCGCGTACGTGCTGGGCAGGAGGCCCGGCCGTCTGTCCAACGGCCTCAACCTGTACTTCGTCCTGGGCCTGGGCATTCCCGTCCAGGTGATGGTCCTCCCGCTCTACGCGCTGATGAACTCCCTGGAGCTGATCAACAGCCTGTTCGGTCTCTTCGTGCTCTACGTGGTCGTCTCACTGCCGTTCACCGTCTTCCTGCTGACCTCCTTCTTCGCCTCGCTGCCCGCCGAACTGGAGGAGGCGGCGGCCCTCGACGGGGTGTCCGCGGCGATGACCTTCTGGCGGATCATGCTGCCCCTCGCCCGCGGGGGCCTGCTGACCGCGACACTGCTGAACGCGATGGGAATCTGGAACGAGACCCTTCTGGCGCTGATGTTCATCCAGACCAACGACAAGTTCACCCTTCCCCTGGCCCTGCTGAACTACTTCCAGCAACAGCAGTTCACCGGCGCGGACTTCGGCGCCCTGTTCGCCGGGGTGTCGATCTCGATCCTCCCGATGATCGGCCTCTACGCCTGGCTCGGACGCCGCATCACTC
>NZ_JBHUQX010000306.1:0-11693 GCF_042674225.1 Streptomyces sp. NPDC056948 | reverse complement strand
GGACTCGCCGATGGCGCTGAGCGCCTCGGCACGCGCGCGCGTGGCGGGCACTTCACGCGCCCGGGCCCGCAGCGCCTCCTGCGCGGCATGCCGGTCCTGGCCCGCGAAGAGGGCACCGGACAGCGCGAGGGCGGTGCGCCGCTCGGTGGGCGAGAGGTAGCGGTTGCGGCTGGACAGGGCCAGGCCGTCGTCCTCCCGGACGGTGGGGACGCCGACGATCTCCACGCCGAAGTTCAGGTCCCGCACCATGCGGCGGATCAGGGCGAGCTGCTGGGCGTCCTTCTGGCCGTACAGGGCGACGTCGGGACGGGTCAGGTGCAGCAGCTTGGCGACGACCGTGAGCATGCCGTCGAAGTGGCCCGGGCGGGCCGAGCCCTCCAGGCGCTCGCCCATGGGGCCCGCGGTGATACGGACCTGGGGCTCGCCACCTGGGTACACCTCGTCCACGGCGGGGGCGAACACGACGTCGGCGCCGGACTCCTCGGCGAGCTTGAGGTCGGCGTCCAGGGTGCGCGGATAGCGGTCGAGGTCCTCGCCCTGGCCGAACTGCAGCGGGTTGACGAAGACGGTGACGACGACCTCGCCGTCCCGGCCCGCGATGCCGCGCGCGGTGCGGATCAGCGTGGCGTGGCCCTCGTGCAGAGCGCCCATGGTCATCACCACGGCGCGGCGGCCCGCCCGCACGCGTGCGTGCAGCTCGCCTGCGGTGCTCAGCAGAGTGGTGGTCATCGGGCGTCCCCTTCGGTGCCGTCGGTGCCGTCGGTCCCGTCGGCGAGTACCCCGAGGAGGTCCTCGGCGAGCTCCGGCTTCAGCAGGCCGTGGGCCAGCGCCCGGTCGGCGGTCGCGCGGGCCATCGCCACGTAGCCGGCGACCGCCTGCGGGGCGTGCCGGCGCAGCTCGGTGACGTGGGCCGCGACCGTGCCCGCGTCGCCGCGCGCGACCGGGCCGGTGAGGGCCGCGTCGCCGGAGCGCAGGGCGTTGTCCAGGGCCGCGCCGAGCAGCGGGCCGAGCATCCGGTCGGGAGCGGCGACCCCGGCCGTGCGCAGCAGCTCCAGGGACTGGGCGACCAGGGTGACCAGGTGGTTGGCCCCCAGGGCGAGTGCCGCGTGGTAGAGCGGCCGGTTCTCCTCGGCGATCCACTCCGGCTCGCCGCCCATCTCGATGACGAGGGCCTCGGCGGCCAGCCGCAGTTCCTCGGGCGCGGTGACGCCGAAGGAGCAGCCGGCCAGCCGCTGGACGTCCACGGGCGTGCCGGTGAAGGTCATCGCGGGGTGCAGGGCCAGCGGCAGGGCGCCCGCGCGCAGGGCGGGGTCGAGCACCTGCGCGCCGTAGCGCCCGGAGGTGTGGACGAGCAGTTGGCCCGGCCGTACGGACCCCGTGTCGGCGAGTCCGGCGACCAGGTCGGGCAGGGCGTCGTCCGGAACGGTCAGCAGGACCAGGTCGGCCCGCTGGAGGACCTCGGCGGGCGGCATCACGGGCACGTCGGGCAGCAGTTGCGCGGCACGGCGCCGGGAGGTGTCCGAGACCGCGGAGACGGCGACCGGACGGTGCCCGGCGAGCTGCAGGGCCGCGGCCAGGGCGGGGCCCACGCGGCCGGCGCCGACGACGCCGACGGTGAGCCGCGCGGGGCGGTCCTTGGGCTCTGGCAGTGGGGTTGTGTTCACTCGACGGCGG
This sequence comes from Streptomyces sp. NPDC056948, assembly GCF_042674225.1. Classification (NCBI taxonomy): domain Bacteria; kingdom Bacillati; phylum Actinomycetota; class Actinomycetes; order Kitasatosporales; family Streptomycetaceae; genus Streptomyces; species Streptomyces sp. NPDC056948. Next base: position 10,019 of record NZ_JBHUQX010000306.1, on the reverse strand, counting down.
CCTTCCCGTTCCAGTCCGCTCCGGGTACCGGACGATTTCTCGTCATGTTAACGCGATCGGTTCGAGGGGTGTTCGGTCGTCCACAGGGTGTGCAGGAATTGCGGGTGCTCGCACACACGCGCGCGAGGCAGGATCCGGGGCATGACTGACACGACGGAACAGGACGAGGAGCGGCGCGCAGGGCTCCGTGAGCGGCGGCTGGCCGCCCATCGCGGCGCACGGCGGGTGCTCGCGCGCTTCGCTTTCCACAAGACGCTCCGGGAGCGCCTGGCGGAGCTGGCCGGGGTGGAGGACCTGTACGACCTGGACGAGCTGTCCGACGTGTACGGCGACGGGGTCGTCGAGGCGCTGGAGACGAAGGTCGCCGGGCTGCTCGGCACCGAGGCCGCCGCGTTCTTCCCGACGGGCACCATGGCCCAGCAGGTGGCCCTGCGCTGCTGGGCGGGCCGTACCGGCAACCCGACGGTCGCCCTGCACGCGCTCAGCCATCCCGAGGTGCACGAGCGGAACGCGTTCAGCGAGGTCGGCGGTCTGCGCCCGGTGCGTGTGACGGACGAGCCGCGGCTGCCCTCCGCCGCCGAGGTGCGCGACTTCGAGGAGCCCTTCGGGGCGCTGATGCTGGAACTGCCCCTCAGGGACGCCGGTTTCGTACTGCCCTCGTGGGAGGAGCTCACGGAGGTGGTGGAGGCCGCGCGGGAGCGGGACGCGGTGGTGCACTTCGACGGGGCCCGGCTGTGGGAGTCCACCGTCCGTCTCGGCCGGTCCCTGGAGGAGATCGCGGGCCTGGCCGACAGCGTCTACGTGTCGTTCTACAAGTCCCTGGAGGGGTTCGGCGGCGCGGCCCTCGCCGGCCCGCAGGAACTGGTGGAGGAGGCGAAGGCCTGGCGGCACCGGTACGGCGGTCTGGTCTTCCAGCAGTTCCCCACGGCCCTTTCGGCACTGGCCGGACTGGAGCGGGAGCTGCCCCGGCTGCCGGAGTACGTCGCCCACGCGCGCGTGGTGGCCGCCGCCCTGCGCGAGGGGTTCGCGGCGGCCGGGGTGCCCTGGGCACGCGTGCACCCGGAGGTGCCGCACACCCACGACTTCCAGGTCTGGCTGCCGTACGAGGCGGACGTCGTCGGGGAGGCGGCGGTCAGGACGGCCGAGGAGACGGGTGTCTTCCTGTTCGCCGCCGCCTGGGGCCGGGGCGGTCCGGGCCTGGCCCGCACGGAGGTGAGCGTGCGGTCCGCCGGGCTGGAGTGGACCGCCGAGGACGTGCGGACGGCGGTCGCGGAGTTCGTGGCCCGGTTGCCCGGGGAGGGTGGCAGGTAGCCGGGGACGGACAGCAGAGGCAGGCCGGCGCGGACCGACGGCGAGCACCCGCCGCAGACGGACAGCAGGCCGCCGGCCGCGCGTAGGAGCGGTCGGCCGGCGGCCGGAGCGGTCAGCCGGTGAAGCGGCGTCGAGGGCGCAGCCACCGGCCCAGCGCGTTCCGGATGCGCTTTCGCCCGCGGGCCGGGTGCTCGGCCAGGTCCGCGCGGAAGCGGCGTTCGTCGCGCCACTCGCGGACGACCTGCCAGTCGTGGGTGCCGGGTGCGGGCGGGGCGGGCTCGCCGTGCTGCTGGGCGCGGTAGAGGTCGAGGAGGTACTGCTGCGTGATGCTCATGATGGATCGCCTCGGCGGGTCGGGGTGATGGAGGTCCGAAGGCTCCGCGGCTGCCCCGGTGCTCCCACCCTGCGCCCGCTCCGGAGGCGAAGTCGCGTCGATTGACGACCCCCGTCAATCGACGGGGGCGTTGTCAGTGGCGGAGTGCACCATGAAGGCATGAGCGTGCACATCGACATCACGGGGCTGCGGCCGGAGAGGATCGCCGTCGTGCCCTCCCCCCTGGCCGAGCTCGGCATGGCGCTGCACGCGCTGTCCGAGCCGGGGCACCACCCGGGCCTCCAGGGCTGGGTGACGGGCGTGACCGCCCGGCTCGACCCGCATCTGGCCGACCGGATGTGCGAGGCCGACTTCCTGTGGCGGTCGACGTTCTCGGACCTGTTCATGCCCTTCGCGGGCGTCCCGGGCCGGAGCACGCTCCCGGGCGGCACGCTCGCCGAGGAGCTGGACCTGCTCGACAAGCTGTCGGACGAACAGTTCGTGGACGCGGCCCTGGAGTTCACCTGTGCCGTCGGGTACGGCTCGTGCGGGCCCACCGCGCTGTCCGACCCCGAGGTGCGCCGCCGCGCCCTGGACCTGGCCGCCGCGCGCGGACCCCAGCAGGTGCGGTTCAGCCGGCGGCTGCTGGCCGACCCGCCCTCGATCCGGGCCTGGCTGCGGCAGTTCCTCCAGGACTGCGACGAGGCGTTCTTCGCGGAGGCCTGGTCCCGGTTGCGCCATCAGCTCGCGGCGGACGCGCGGCTGAAGACGGACCTCTTCCGGCGCAAGCACATGGCCGAGGCACTGGCCGCGGTGTCCCCGGCGATCACGCTCGACGAGGCGGCGGCCCGGATCACGGTCGACAAGCTGGGCGGCGACGACGGCACGTCCACCGGCGACGGCGGCCTGCTGCTCGTCCCGACGAGCCTGGGCTGGCCGCATCTGATGGTCCTGCACCGGTACGACTGGCAGCCGGTGCTGCACTACCCGGTCGGCTCCCCCGAGCTCGCCGCCCCGCCCAATCTCGAACAGCTCGCCCTGCGCATGACCGCGCTGGCCCACCCCGTGCGGATGCGGATGTGCCGCAATCTGGCCCGCAGCGCGTACACCACGGGCGAGCTGGCGCAGGCGCACGGCATGACGGCCCCGGAGATATCCCGGCACCTGGCCGTGCTGAAGAAGGCGGGCCTGCTCACCACCCGCCGCCGCGGGCGCTACGTCCTGCACCAGCTTGATGTGACGGTGGTGGCCCGGCTCGGCAGCGAGTTCCTGGAGGGGATCCTCAGATAGCCGACGGGAGCCGACCGGTCGCCGCTCGGCTCAGCCGTGCCCGCCGGCCCGTACCAGTCCCGTCTCGTAGGCCAGCACCACGACCTGCACCCGGTCCCTGAGGCCCAGCTTGGTCAGGATGCGGCCCACGTGGGTCTTCACGGTCGCCTCGGACAGCACGAGCCGGGCCGCGATCTCGCCGTTGGACAGGCCCTGCGCGACCAGCACCATGACCTCGCGCTCGCGGCCGGTGAGCCGCTCCAGTTCCTGGTGCTGTGGCTGCTTCGCGGTGCCCGGCAGCATCGGTGCGAAGCGGTCCAGGAGCCGTCGGGTGGTGGAGGGCGCCACGACCGCGTCCCCGCTGTGCACGGCACGGATCGCGGCGAGCAGCTCACCGGGCGGCACGTCCTTGAGCATGAAGCCGGAGGCGCCCGCCTTCAGCCCGGAGAAGGCGTACTCGTCGAGGTCGAAGGTGGTCAGGATGAGCACCTTCGGCGGGTCGGTGTCGGCGCAGATCCGGCGGGTCGTCTCCACACCGTCGAGCTTCGGCATGCGGACGTCCATCAGCACCACGTCGACCTCGGTCGACCGCAGCACCTGGAGGGCCTCGACCCCGTCGCCCGCCTCCGCCACGACCTCCATGTCCGGCTGGGCGGCGAGCACCATCCGGAACCCGGTGCGCAGCAGCACCTGGTCGTCGACGAGCATCACGCGGATCGTCATCGGGGCCTCTTCCAAGTCTCTTTTACGGTGGGAGCGTTACAGGTGGGAGCGTTGCCGGTGGCAGCGTTACAGGTGTCAGCGAGGGACGTGTGCCGGCGTCAGTTGGCGGGTTTGAGCGGCAGCAGGGCACTGATGCGGAATCCTCCGCCCGGGCGCGGTCCGGCGTCCAGGGTGCCGCCGACCATGCCGATCCGCTCGCGCATGCCGATGAGGCCGTGGCCTTGGCCGTCGAAACCGCCCTCCTCGTACAGCTCGTGCGGGGCGCCCTTGCCATCGTCCTCGACGAGCAGGCCGAGGCCGTCGTCGAAGTACACCAGGCGCACGCTCGCGCCCGCGTTGGGCCCGCCGTGCTTGCGGGTGTTGGTGAGCGCCTCCTGCACGATGCGGTACGCCGTGAGCTCGACGCCGCTGGGCAGCGGCCGGGGGGTGCCCTCGACCTTGAAGTCGACGGGCAGTCCGGAAGCGCGGCACTGCTCGACGAGGTCCTCGATCTGCTGGACGTCGGGCTGCGGCACGTACTCGCCGGCCTCCTGGTGCTCCCCGGTGCGCAGCACGCCGAGCAGGCGGCGCATCTCGGCGAGGGCCTGGCGGCCGGTGGAGGAGATGGTCTCCAGGGCCTTCTTCGCCTGGTCGGGAGCGGCGTCGAGGACGTAGGCGGCGCCGTCGGCCTGGACCACCATCACCGAGACGTTGTGCGCGACGACGTCGTGCAACTCGCGTGCGATCCGGGCGCGTTCGGCGGCGACGGCGACCTTGGACTGTGCCTCGCGCTCCTTCTCCAGGCGGGCGGCCCGCTCCTCCAACTGTGCGAAGTAGGCGCGGCGGGTGCGGATGGAGTCGCCGAGCACCCAGGCGAGGGCGAACGGCACGGCCATGAAGACCGTCAGGGCGATGTTCCCCGCGACGTTCGTCTGGTCGCTCGGCCAGCGGAGCTGGGACACGGGGGCCGCGCACAGGCCGGCGCCCAGCGCGAAGCGGGAGGCCCAGCGCGCGCCCTCCGCCGCGACCGTGTAGACGATCACCAGCAGGGCGAAGTCGGCGGGACCCCGCTCCACGTCGGTGATCAGCTGGGCCACACCGACCGCGGTCGCGAGCAGCAGCATCTGCTCCGGCAGGCGGCGGCGCAGCGCGACCACCAGGCACAACAGAATCGTGAGTGGAACGGCGGCGGCCGGTGAGCCGTATCCGCCCGCCACTCCGCCGACCACGGAAATCCCGAGGAGGACCACGGCCCAGGAGCCGTCGACCCACATCGGGTGCCTGCGGAGGAAGTCATAGAGGCGCTGCACGTAACCCAGCGTAGGGAAGCGCGATAGGTGCAGGGGTCAACCGGAGGACCGATCCGCACCGGGCGCACGTACTCCGCAAGGTGGAGTTGCGTTCGTTGTGTGCGCTTAGCCTGGCCCGGTGACACCAGGGACCAGGGCCGGGGAGCGCGAGTTGCACGAGTGGCGTGGGTGGCTGGCGGCGGCGGAGGGGGCGCTGTACGGGCCGGGTGGGTTCTACCGGCGTGATGAGGGGCCGGCCGGGCACTTTCGTACGTCCGTGCACGCGTCGTCGCTGTTCGCCGGGGCCGTGGCGCGGTTGCTGTGCCGGGTCGACGAGGCGCTGGGGCGGCCCGCGGTGCTGGACTTCGTCGACATGGCGGCCGGGCGGGGCGAGCTGGCCGGCGGGGTGCTCGCCGCGCTCCCGGCCGAGGTGGCGGCCCGCACGCGCGCGTACGCCGTCGAGATCGCCGGGCGGCCCGGGGGGCTCGATCACCGGATCGAGTGGCTGGCCGCGCCCCCGGAAGGGATCACCGGGCTGCTGTTCGCCAACGAGTGGCTGGACAACGTGCCGGTGGAGGTCGCGGAGGTGGACTCCGCGGGCACGGCCCGGCTGGTGCTGGTCCGGGAGGACGGGAGCGAGCGGCTCGGGGAGCCGGTCGACGGGGATCAGGCGCGGTGGCTTCAGCGGTGGTGGCCGCTGCCCGGCGAGGCGGGGCTGCGGGCCGAGATCGGCCTGACCAGGGACGAGGCCTGGGCCGCGGCGGCCGCCACGCTCGACCGGGGGCTCGCCGTCGCCGTGGACTACGGGCACACGGCGGATGCGCGGCCGCCGTTCGGGACGCTCACCGGGTTCCGGGAGGGCCGCGAGACCACCGCCGTACCGGACGGCTCCTGTGACATCACGGCCCATGTCGCGCTCGACGCGTGCGCACTGCCCGGCGGGCGGCTCCTCCCCCAGCGCGAGGCGCTGCACGCCCTGGGCGTGACCGGCGCACGCCCCCCGCTCACTCTCGCGTCCACCGACCCCGCCGCCTACGTACGGGCCCTGGCGAGCGCCGGGGAGGCCGCCGAGCTCACGGCGGCGGGAGGGCTGGGCGACTTCGGGTGGCTGGTGCAGCCGGTGGGCATCCCCGACGTGCTCTCCGACTGAGGGCCCACAGGCCGGGACCTACTTGTCGATGTCCCCGACCACGAAGAACATCGACCCCAGGATCGCCACCATGTCCGCGACCAGCGTCCCCGGCAGCAGCTCCGTCAGCACCTGGATGTTGTTGAACGAGGCCGAGCGCAGCTTCAGCCGGTACGGGGTCTTCTCGCCCTTGCTGACCAGGTAGTAGCCGTTGATGCCGAGGGGGTTCTCGGTCCACGCGTAGGTGTGGCCCTCGGGGGCCTTCAGGACCTTCGGGAGCCGCTGGTTGACCGGCCCCGGCGGCAGCTCGGCGAGCCGGTCGAGGCAGGCGTCGGCCAGGTCGAGCGCGTTGTGCGTCTGCTCCAGGAGGCACTCGAAGCGGGCCAGGCAGTCGCCCTCCTGCCGGGTCACCACCTTCAGGACGTCGCCCAACTCGCCGTAGGCCAGGTACGGCTCGTCCCGGCGCAGGTCGAAGTCGACGCCCGAGCCGCGCCCGATCGGCCCGCTGACCCCGTAGGCGTGCACGGCCTCGGGCGTGAGCCTGCCGACGCCCCGGGTGCGGCCCCGGAAGATCTCGTTGCCGAGCACCAGGTCGTCGAACCGGTCCATACGCGAGCGCACGTCCGCGACGGCGGCACGCGCGCGCGTGGTCCACCCGGCCGGCAGGTCCTCCTTGAGGCCGCCGACCCGGTTGAACATGTAGTGCATCCGCCCGCCGGAGACCTCCTCCATGACGTGCTGGAGCTCCTCGCGCTCCCGGAAGGCGTAGAAGATCGGGGTGATCCCGCCGAGCTCCAGCGGATACGAGCCGAGGAACATCAGGTGGTTGAGCACCCGGTTCAGCTCGGCGAGCAGCGTGCGCAGCCACACCGCGCGCTCGGGAACCTCCATGCCGAGCATCCGCTCCACGGCGAGGACCACGCCCAGCTCGTTGGAGAACGCCGACAGCCAGTCGTGGCGGTTGGCCAGCATGATGATCTGGCGGTAGTCGCGCGCCTCGAACAGCTTCTCCGCGCCGCGGTGCATATAGCCGATCACCGGCTCCGCGTGCGTGATGCGCTCGCCGTCCAGGAGGAGCTTCAGCCGCAGCACGCCGTGCGTGGAGGGATGCTGGGGTCCGATGTTGAGCACCATGTCGGTGCTCTCCGCGGCGCCGCCGATTCCGACCATGGTCTCCGTCGTAGGAGTCATGGACACAGTCTCTCCTACGTACGCTGGCCTCATGGATACGGGGAGTCCGCACGAGACGGGGCCGACGGCGGCGGTCGAGGGCGCGGCGGCCGAGGGCACGGCGGTCGAGGGCACGGCGGTCGAGGGCACGGCGGGGGCGGTCGAGGACGGGCCGGTGTGGATCGCGCTGCCGCCCGGGCTGCTGAAGATGCGGCGGTTGCTGCTGGTGGTGTGGCTGGGGCTGATCGCCCTGGCCGCCGGGCTGCTGCCGGGCCTGCTGGCCGGGCCCGCCTGGGCCGTCTTCGCCGTGCTGCCGCTGGCGCTGATGGCCTGGGGCTGGGTGATGATCGACCGCAACTGGCGTTCCTGGCGGTACGCCGAGCGCGCCGACGACCTGCTGATCAGCCGGGGCGTGCTGTGGCGCGAGGAGACGGTCGTGCCGTACGGGCGGATGCAGCTCGTCGAGGTCACCTCCGGGCCCGTCGAGCGGCACTTCGGGCTGGCCAGCGTGCAACTGCACACGGCCGCCGCGGCCACCGACGCGACCATCCCCGGCCTGGACCCGGCCGAGGCGGAGCGGCTGCGCGACCGGCTCACCGAGCTGGGCGAGGCCCGATCGGCGGGGCTGTGACGACGCCCGAGGCGACCGAGGCCGCGGAGGCCGCCGGCGGCGTGGCCGAGCGGCGGCTGCATCCCGTCACACCGCTGCGGCGGGCCTGGGCACCGGTCGCCGTGCTCATCGGCTGGGCCGTGCACGACCCCGACGGGGCGCAGCGCCATCTGACCCGGCTGACGACGACCACGCTGCTGATCGGCCTCGCCGTGATCGTCCCGGCCGCCGCCCTCTACGGCTTCTGCTCCTGGTGGTTCACGCACTTCGCGGTGACCGACACCGAACTGCGCATCCGCACCGGCCTGGTGTTCCGGCGCACCGCGCACATCCGGCTGGAGCGGATCCAGGCCATCGACATCACCCAGCCGCTGCTCGCCCGGGTCGCGGGCGTCGCCAAGCTGAAACTCGACGTCATAGGGACCGACAAGAAGGACGAACTGGCCTTTCTGGGCGCGGACGAGGCACGGACGCTGCGGGCCGAACTGCTCGCCCGGGCGGCCGGCTTCGCGCCCGAGACCGCGCACGAGGTCGGCGAGGCACCGTCCCGGCAGCTCCTGCGGGTGCCGACCGGTGTACTCGCCCTGTCGCTGGTGCTGACGGGCGCGACCTGGGGGTCGCTGGCCGCGGCGCTCGTCGTCCCGCCGGTGCTGTGGCTGGTCACCCACAGCCTGTGGACGGTCCTCGCGGTCGCCCTGCCGCTGCTGGGCGCGGCGGGCGCGAGCAGCGTGGGGCGGTTCGTCGGCGAGTACGACTGGACGGTGGGCGAGTCGCCCGACGGGCTGCGCATCGACCACGGCCTGCTGGACCGGGCCCACGAGACGGTGCCGCCGGGGCGCGTGCAGACCGTGCGGATCGTGGAGCCGCTGCTGTGGCGGCGGCGCGGCTGGGTGCGTGTGGAGCTCGATGTGGCGGGCTCGTCCAACTCCGTGCTGGTGCCGGTCGCTCCGCGCGAGCTCGCGGAGACCGTCGTCGCGCTGGTGCTGCCCGGGGTGACCGTGCCGGAGCGCGCGGCTCTGTCGCCGTCGCCGCGCCGCGCCCGGTGGTGCGTGCCGGTGTGGTGGCGGGGGTACGGACTCGCCGTCACCGACACGGTGTTCGCGGCGCGCTCCGGGCTGCTGGCGCGGAGCCTGGCGCTGGTGCCGCACGCCAAGGTGCAGAGCGTACGGATGACGCAGGGGCCCTGGGAGCGGGCCCGGGGCGTGGCCGACGTGTGTGTGGACACGGGCGCGAACAAGGTGGTGAGGGCGCGGCTGCGGGACGCGGACGAGGCGCGTGAGTTGCTGGCCCGGCAGGCGGAGCGGTCCCGGACCGGGCGCAGGGACGCGCGGCCGGACCGCTGGATGGCGTGACCGGCCGAACCGAAAGGCGGCCGAAACCGAAAGGCGGCCGAAACCGAAAGGCGCGCCTCAGGAAACCGCGCTGCGCAGCCCCTGCACGTCGATCTGTTCCGTCTCGTCGTGCACGGTCAGGTCGATGACCTGGCCGATCCCGCGCGACGCCTCGTCCGCGGGCTTGTACCGGGCCTCTGCCTCGGCCTTGTGCAGGGCGAGGGCCTCCTGGCCGACGACATCGGCCAGGTCCTCGTTCTGCACGGCCTCCAGGGCGGCGCGGGACGTCTCCCGCTTCGCGCCGAAGAAGTCGAAACCGCCCTCGGTCACCGGGCGGCGCACCGGCGTCTGCGGCGCGACGGCCACCGCGGTCGGCACCGTGTAATGACCTGAAGAGGCAGTCTGCGGGGATCGCTCGGTCTCGGCCCTCGTGGAGGTGTCGTCCTGGGCGGACGTGCCGACGGCCGCGCGCTCGTGCCCGTCGACCGCCTCGGACCGCTCCTGCGGCTCGTCCTCGTGCGACGGCTCCCGCAGGTCCGGCTGTTCGTCCTTCTCCTCCTGCGCGGGCTCGTCCTCGTCGTCCTGAGGGACACCGTCGCCATCGCCGTCCGGGCCACCGTCCGGGCCGCCGTCCGGGTCCGGGGCCGTGTCGGCGTCGAACCGGGCGAGCGCGGCCGCCGCACGCAGGAACAGCCGGGAGCCCTCCGGCGAGAAGACGGCGGGAACCGCCGGCTCCTCCTCGACGGTGAGGGCCTGAGCGGCAGGTGCCTCGTCCCCCTCCGCCGAGGCCTCCGCCGAAGCGTCCGCCGTCTTGTCCGCCCCCGCGGTCAGCGCCCGCACCGGGACCGTCGCCTCGATCTCGAGGACCCGGCGGTCCTCCAGGACGCTCGCGCGC
>NZ_JBHUQX010000305.1:0-11708 GCF_042674225.1 Streptomyces sp. NPDC056948 | reverse complement strand
AGCCGGGCCCCCCCCATTGGGGGGGCCCCCGGCGTCGTCGTCGTAAAGAAGAGATGACGCGAAGGCAAGGGTGAGGGAAAACCCTCGATTTGGCGGGGAAAGCCGTCCGGAACGCCCTGCTCCCACTAGCCTGTCGCGGAAGTGCTTCGCCCTGCCCGGATTCGGTGCCGCACAACGGCCCTGCGGCGGAGGCCTTTTGAGAGGGCGACAGCTGCCCGGGGCACCCTGCACGGCAGCCACGGGAGTCGCAACCCGTTTATCTCATTCTTGCGTCCGGAATACGGACACCTGCCACCGATAGATGTGTAACAAGTCCGTTTCGCAGGGATCTTTCACCAAACCCTTTGTCCGGATTTTGGAAGATGTAGGCCTGAGCTGTGATCGAACCGAGACCTCGAGAGTGTGGTTCGGTCTGGGCGCATGGCAGATAGTTAGGCGCGTAGAGCTCGGATGAACGGGTCACTCGCCGGCAGCGGCGCCGACTCACGAGCGCGGGGGCACTCGACAAATTTCCGGCACCGGCGACGGGCGGGCGCCGTGATCTGTCCTGTGCTCCCTTTGCGGTGAACCAATGACTTCCTAGGAGGAACCCATGCGCGGTGCCAAGAGCGCCAAGTGGGTCGCGGGGGCGATAGTCGTCGCCCTGGCCGCCACCGCCTGCGGCGGCGGCGACGACAGTGCCGGCGACGACATGAACAAGGGCAAGGCCGACCCGAACGGCATCGTCACTGCGCAGCTGAGCGAGCCTCAGAACCCGCTGCAGCCGGCCAACGCCAAGGAGAGCCAGGGCAGCCGTGTCCTGCGCACGGTCTTCGCGAACCTGGTCGACTACGAGCCCGGCACCGGCAAGCTCGAGTACATCAACGCCGAGTCGGTCACGCCGAACGACGACTCGTCCGAGTGGACCGTCAAGCTCAAGCCGGGCTGGAAGTTCCACGACGGCACCCCGGTCACCGCCAAGTCCTACGTGGACTCCTGGAACTGGTCGGCCAACATCAAGAACAACCAGACCAACTCCAGCTGGTTCGCCGACATCGTGGGCTTCGACCAGGTGCACCCGGAGAAGGGTGACCCGAAGTCCGACAAGATGTCGGGCCTGAAGGTCGTCGACGACAACACCTTCACCATCAAGCTGACGCAGCCGGTGTCGTACTTCGCGTACAAGCTGGGCTACGACGTGTGGGCTCCGCTGCCCGAGGCCTTCTTCAAGGACCCGAAGGGCTTCGGTCAGAAGCCGGTCGGCAACGGCCCGTACAAGTTCGTCTCCTGGGAGCACAACAAGCTCATCAAGGTCCGCAAGTTCGCGGACTACCAGGGCCCGAACAAGGCCAAGAACGGCGGCATCGACTTCAAGAACTACACGACCGCCGACGCCGCGTACTCGGACCTGCGCTCCGACAACGTGGACTGGATCGAGCAGGTCCCGACCACCGCGCTGACGAACTACAAGTCGGACCTCGGCGACCGCGCCATCGACCAGCCGTACTCGGCCGTCCAGTCGATCGTCCCGGCGTTCTACACCAAGCAGTTCAAGGACATCGACCCCAAGGTCATCCAGGGTCTGTCCATGGCGATCGACCGCCAGACGATCACCAAGACCGTTCTGCAGAGCACCCGCACCCCGGCCGACTCCTACGTCGCTCCCGGCGTCCTCGGCTACAAGAAGGGCGCGCTCGGCGACATCGTCAAGTTCGACCCGGCCCAGGCCAAGAAGCTCATCAAGGACAACGGCGGCGTCCCGGGCAACAAGATCCAGATCCAGTACAACGCCGACCAGGACCACAAGCCGTGGGTCGACGCGGTCTGCAACTCGATCCGCAAGGCCACCGGCGTGGAGTGCACCGGCGACCCGAAGCCGACCTTCCAGGCCGACCTCGACGCCCGTGACAAGGACGCGGTCAAGTCCATGTACCGCGGTGGCTGGGTGCTCGACTACCCGGTCAACTCGAACTTCATGCGCGACCTGTACGGCACCACGTCGGCCGGTAACACCAGCGGTTACTCCAACAAGGAGTTCGACAAGCTGAGCTCCGAGGCGGACAAGGCGAGCTCGATCGACGAGACCGTGGCGAAGTACCAGGAGGCGGAGCAGCTCCTCGCCAAGGACATGCCGGCGATCCCGCTCTGGTTCTACAAGGTCAACAGCGGTCAGTCGACCAAGATCCTGGGCAAGATCCCTTACGGCCAGGACGGTGACCCGATCTTCGACGAGGTTCAGGTCAAGCAGAAGTAAGAAGACGACCGCAGGCCGGTGCCGCCTCTCCCGTCAGGGGAGCGGCGGCGCCGGTCCGTAGGCAAAGGCCTCCACCTCACCCCCCTAACCTGCGGTAGAGATGAGTGCGCAGGCCCTCGCCGACCCCTCACGGCATGGAGGCGCAAGATGGGGCGCTACGCCGCCAGGCGACTGCTCCAGATGATCCCGATCTTCATCGGGACAACTCTGTTGATCTTTCTGATGGTCCACATCCTGCCGGGCGACCCGGTCCGGGCCATCTACGGGGACAAGGCTCCCGATCCCGCACAGATCGCGCAGATCAAGCGCGAGTACGGCTTCGACAAGCCCGTCCTCGAACAGTACGTCCACTACATGTGGAACCTCATCCAGGGAGACTTCGGCAAGAACCTCGCCGGCCGTCCGGTCACCGAGCTCATGTCCGAGGCCTTCCCGGTGACACTGCGGCTGACGCTGCTGGCCATCACCATCGAGATCATCATCGGTGTGGGCCTCGGCGCGTGGGCCGGTCTCAGGGCCGGCAAGGCCGCCGACACCGGTGTCCTGGTCTTCACGCTGACCGTGATCTCCATCCCGGTCTTCGTCCTCGGCTTCATCGCCCGGTTCATCTTCGCGGACGAACTCGGCTGGCTACCGCCCAACGTCCAGGACTCCACGGACTTCTCGCAGTTGTTCCTGCCGGCCTTCGTCCTCGCCATGTTGTCCATGGCGTACGTAGCCCGGCTGACCCGGACGACCTTCGCGGAGAACCTGCGGGCCGACTACATGCGCACCGCGCTCGCCAAGGGCCTGCCCCGGCGCCGCATCATCGGTGTCCATCTGCTGCGCAACTCGCTGATCCCGGTGGTCACCTTCATCGGCACCGACGTCGGCGGCTTCATCGGCGGCGCGGTCATCACCGAGGGCATCTTCAACATCCAGGGTGTCGGCAACCTCCTCTACAGGGCGATCCAGACGAGCGAGGGCTCGACGGTCACGGGTGTGGTGACGGTGCTCGTCCTCGTCATCCTCCTGATCAACCTGCTCATCGACCTGCTGTACGCGGTCCTGGACCCGAGGATCCGGTATGCCTGACGTGACCAAGGCCGAGACCACCGACTCCGCCCGGGTGGACGCCGTGGCCCCGCCGGCCGTCGACGCGCCCGCCAAGGACGGCGGCAAGAAGAGCGAGAAGACCCGTTCCCTGTGGGGCGACGCCTGGTACGACCTCAGGCACCGCCCCATGTTCTGGGTCTCCTCGGTGCTGCTGGTGCTGCTGGTGGTGATCGCCGTCTTCCCCGGCTGGTTCACCAGCGCCGACCCGCGGGACGGCGACCTCGTCAACCACTACCTGGGCAAGCCCGAGCTGGGGCACTTCTTCCAGCCCGACTGGTTCGGCTACGACCAGCAGGGCCGCTCCATCTACTCGCGCGTCATCCACGGCACCCGCGCCTCGATCCTCGTAGGCGTCTGTGTGACCGCCGCGGTCACCCTGCTCGGCGGTCTGCTGGGCATGCTGGCGGGCTACTTCGGCGGCTGGATCGACTCGATGATCTCCCGGATCGTCGACATCTTCTTCGGTCTGCCGTTCCTGCTCGGCACGATGGTCGTCCTGAACGCCTTCGCCGAGCGCAAGGTGTACGTCGTCATCCTGGCCCTGGCCTGCCTGGGCTGGACCTCGATCGCCCGCGTCACGCGCAGCTCCGTCATCACGGCGAAGCAGGCCGACTATGTGACGGCGGCCCGGGCGCTCGGTGCCGGCACCACGCGGATCCTGTTCCGCCACGTGATGCCGAACGCCATCGCCCCGACCATCGTCGTGGCCACGATCGCCCTCGGCGGTTACATCTCGGCGGAGGCGACGCTGTCGTTCCTCGGCCTCGGCCTCAGCGACCCGACGATCTCGTGGGGCATCGACATCTCCGAGGGCAGCAAGGTGGTCCGGGACAACCCGCACTCCCTGCTGTTCCCGGCGGGCATGCTCAGCCTCACGGTCTTCGCGTTCATCATGCTCGGCGACGCGGTGCGCGACGCCCTTGACCCGAAGCTGCGCTGAGGAGGGCGTACGTGACGACTATCGACAAGACCAGGAACGTGCCCGAGCCGCGAGGCGCGGCCGAGGGTGACGTTCCCCTGCTCGAAGTGCGCGACCTGCACGTCGAGTTCCACACCCGTGACGGTGTGGCCAAGGCCGTCAACGGCGTCAACTACACCGTGTCGTCCGGCGAGACCCTCGCCGTGCTCGGCGAGTCCGGCTCCGGCAAGTCCGTGACCGCGCAGGCGATCATGGGCATCCTCGACATGCCGCCCGGGCGGATCCCCCAGGGCCAGATCCTGTACCGGGGCGAGGACATGCTCACCATGTCCGGCGACGCCCGGCGCAAGATCCGGGGCAGGAAGATCGCGATGATCTTCCAGGACGCGCTCTCCGCGCTGAACCCGGTGCTGTCCGTCGGCTACCAGCTCGGCGAGATGTTCCGCGTCCACCAGGGCCTGAGCAAGAAGGACGCCAAGGCCAAGGCCATCGAGCTGATGGACCGCGTGAAGATCCCGGCCGCGAAGGAGCGCGTCGGCGACTATCCGCACCAGTTCTCCGGGGGTATGCGCCAGCGCATCATGATCGCGATGGCGCTCGCCCTGGAGCCGGACCTGATCATCGCCGACGAGCCGACCACGGCTCTCGACGTGACGGTCCAGGCCCAGGTCATGGACCTGCTCGCGGAGCTGCAGCGCGAGTACAACATGGGCCTCATCCTGATCACCCACGACCTCGGCGTCGTCGCCGACGTCGCGGACAAGATCGCGGTGATGTACGCGGGCCGGATCGTGGAGACCGCCCCGGTGCACGAGCTGTACAAGCGGCCCGCGCACCCCTACACCAAGGGTCTGCTCGAGTCGATCCCGCGCCTGGACCAGAAGGGCCAGGACCTGTACGCGATCAAGGGTCTGCCGCCCAACCTGACGCGTATCCCGTCCGGTTGCGCTTTCAACCCGCGGTGCCCGCAGGCGCAGGACATCTGCCGTACGGACGTCCCGCTGCTGCACCCGGTCACCGAGCGGGACGGCGGCGAGCTGGCCGGCCGCGGCAGCGCGTGCCACTTCTGGAAGGAGACGATCCATGGCTGACCTGGAGAAGACGGACGAGTCCATGGACGCCACCCCCAACGTCACCGAGGTCGAGACGGTCGAGGCCGCCACCGACGCGGAGGCCGTCGCCGCCATCGAGGCACCGGTCGAGCGCGGTGAGCCGATCCTGCAGGTCCGCAACCTGGTCAAGCACTTCCCGCTGACCCAGGGCATCCTGTTCAAGCGTCAGATCGGCGCGGTCAAAGCCGTGGACGGGGTCTCCTTCGACCTCTACCAGGGCGAGACGCTCGGCATCGTGGGCGAGTCCGGCTGTGGCAAGTCCACGGTCGCCAAGCTGCTGATGATGCTGGAGAAGGCGACCGCGGGCGAGATCTTCTACAAGGGCCAGGACATCACCAAGCTGTCCGGGCGTGCGCTGAAGGCGGTGCGCCGGAACATCCAGATGGTGTTCCAGGACCCGTACACCTCGCTCAACCCCCGTATGACGGTGGGCGACATCATCGGCGAGACCTTCGAGATCCACCCCGAGGTGGCCCCGAAGGGCGACCGCCGCCGCAAGGTCCAGGATCTGCTGGACGTCGTGGGTCTCAACCCCGAGTACATCAACCGCTACCCGCACCAGTTCTCGGGCGGTCAGCGCCAGCGCATCGGCATCGCCCGCGGCCTCGCGCTCAACCCCGAGATCATCATCTGCGACGAGCCGGTCTCCGCGCTGGACGTGTCCGTCCAGGCGCAGGTCATCAACCTGATGGAGAAGCTCCAGGACGAGTTCAACCTCTCCTACCTCTTCATCGCGCACGACCTGTCGATCGTCCGGCACATCTCGGACCGGGTGGGGGTGATGTACCTCGGCAAGATGGCCGAGATCGGCTCGGACACGGAGATCTACGACCACCCGACCCACCCGTACACCCAGGCGCTGCTCTCGGCCGTCCCGGTCCCCGACCCGGAGTCCCGCGAGGGGCGCGAGCGCATCATCCTCACCGGCGACGTCCCGTCCCCGGCCAACCCGCCCTCGGGCTGCCGCTTCCGCACCCGCTGCTGGAAGGCCCAGGACAAGTGCGCCCAGGAAACCCCGCTCCTCGCGGTCCCCGAGCGCTTCAAGGGCGAGGACACCCCGGCGGCCCACGAGTCGGCCTGCCACTTCGCAGAGGAGAAGGACGTGGTCCACGCGGCCTGACGGCCGCGCGATGACGTCCCTCACGGTTCCCGGTGCCTTCTGACGAGGGCGCCGGGAACCGGCCTTTCCGGCGAGGTCAGGAAATGCTGCATCACATCGAGCTGTGGGTCACCGATCTGCCCCGCGCGGCCCGCGAATGGGGCTGGCTCCTGGCCCGTCTCAACTACGCCCCGTACCAGGAGTGGGAGCACGGCCGCAGCTGGCGCCTGGGCGCGACGTACCTCGTCGTCGAGCAGTCCCCGGCCCTGCGTGGGGCCGAGCACGACCGCATGAGGCCCGGCCTCAATCACCTGGCGTTCCACGCCGGGACAGCCGCGGAGGTCGACGAGCTGGCCCGCGAGGCGCCCGCACACGGTTGGGCGCTCCTCTTCGCCGACCGCTATCCCCATGCCGGGGGCCCGGAGCACCACGCCGCCTATCTCGCCAATACGGACGGGTTCGAGGTCGAGCTCGTGGCCGCCGAAGCACCCACAAACCCCCGCCAACTGCGTTAACACGCAAGCAACTTCGCCGACCCGGTCCCGATATACGGACGCGGCACGCTGGACAGCGTACGGCCGTGCGGGTGCCGTAAGCGGGCCGGGGCGCACCATGTCGTCCCGGCCCGTTGCCGTGCGCTCAGGCGGTGGTGATGCCCAGGGAGCGCTTCAGGAAGTCGACCTGGAGGAGGAGCAGGTTCTCCGCGACCTGTTCCTGCGGGGTGATGTGCGTGACCCCGGACAGCGGCAGGACCTCGTGCGGGCGGCCGGCGGCCAGGAGAGCCGAGGAGAGGCGCAGGGCGTGGGCGACGACCACGTTGTCGTCGGCGAGGCCGTGCACGACCATCAGGGGCCGGTGCGGCTCGGCGGGGGAGGACAGCCCGTCGGCGGTGACCAGGGAGCTCCCCGCGTAGGACTCCGGGTGCTCCGCCGGGGTGCCCAGGTACCGCTCCGTGTAGTGCGTGTCGTAGAGGTGCCAGTCCGTCACCGGCGCCCCCGCGATGCCCGCGTGGAAGACGTCGGGGCGGCGCAGCACCGCGAGGCCGGCCAGCCAGCCGCCGAAGGACCAGCCGCGGATCGCCACCCGGGAGAGATCCAGGGGGTACCGCTGCGCGAGATCCTGCAGTGCCTCCACCTGGTCGTCGAGCGACAGCGTGAAGTCGTGGTGGATCCCCTTCTCCCACGCGGGGGACCGGCCGGGCGTGCCGCGGCCGTCCGCGACGATCACCGCGAAGCCGTGGTCCGCGAACCACTGCGAGGTGAGGTGCGGGTTGTGCGCGGCGACCACCCGCTGCCCGTGCGGCCCGCCGTACGGGTCCATGAGCACCGGCAGGGGGGTGTCACCGGCGTAGTCCCGAGGCATAAGCACGGCGCACGGGATGCGGCGTGCGCCCCCCTCGGTGAGCGTCACGCGGGGGGACATACCAGGGTCTTCGGCGTAAGAGGGGACAGTCGCCGTCGGTTTTCCGTCGCGCAGTACCTGCACCCGCACACCTGGCCGATTCAGCGTCGCCGAGACCAGAACCGTGACGTCCCCGGCCCGCGCCGCCGAGTGCACGCCCGGCTCCTGAGACACCCGCTCCACGCCCAGCTCGTTCACCCGGTACACATGCGTCTGGCCCGTCTCCGCCTCGCCGGCCTCCTCGCCCGCCGACGCCGAGACCAGCACGTCGTCGTCGGAGACGTCCAGCACGGCCCGGACGTGCAACTGCGCTCCCGTGAGCGGCCGTTCCCCGACCGCCAGCACCCGCGCACCGCCCTCGTCCGCGATCCGGACCAGTTGCCCGGACGGGCTCCAGCACGGCACCCCGGGGAAAAGATCAAGCCATGTTCGATCTTCGTCGGCGTGCACCATCCGCGTCGCGCCCGACTCCGGATCCACGGCCAGGATGAGCTGGCTGCGCTGATCGCGCGCCTGTACGAGCAGTAGCGGTGCGCCCGCCGCTGACCAGTGGACATGCGCCAGATACGGATACCGCGCCCGGTCCCAGGCGACCTCCGTGCGCAACCCGTCCAGACCGATCACGAACAGCCGCACCTCCGCGTTGGCGGTGCCCGCCGCCGGATACGCCACCTGGTGCGGCTCACGCCCCGGATGCGCCGGGTCGGAGATCCACCACCGCTCCACCGGAGTGTCGTCCACCCGGGCCACGAGCAGCCGGTCCGACTCCGGAGCCCACCAGAAACCGCGCGAACGCCCCATCTCCTCGGCCGCGATGAACTCGGCGAGCCCGAATGAGACATTCTCCGACTCCGGCTCGGCGAGCGCCCGGTCGCCGTCCCCCTCGGCGCCCACCACGCGCAGGGCGCCCTGCGCGACGTAGGCGATGTGCCGCCCGTCGGGCGACGGACGCGGATCGATCACCGGCCCTGGTGTGGGCAGTCCACGCGCCGTCCCGGCCCGCAGCTCGGCCGCGAAAAGCCGCCCTGACAAGGCGAAAGAGGCCAACTCGACGCCCGAGTCGGTGGCGTACCCGACGATGCCGGCCCCGCCCTCGCGGCTGCGCTCACGCCGCGCCCGTTCCTCGGGCGACAGGTCCTCCGAGGCACCGCCCAGCAGGGCGCTCGGGTCGGCGGCCACGCGCTCTGAGCCCTCCTCCATGTCGAGGACCCACAGCGAACTCGCGCGGTCCGTACCGGAACCGGAGCGCAGGAACACAACACGTGAGGCGTCGGGCGCCACGCTGAACGAACGCGGCGCACCGAGCGTGAAGCGCTGGGTGCGGGCGTGCCGTCGGGGGAAGGAGTCAGGCTCGGTCGTCATGCCCTGACCATATTGGCCATGCGCCCCCTTGTGCGGCCGTGCGCCGATCGATGCGCACGGACGGATAGTTATGATCAATGTCGCATAGTGGGTATGAACCTGCTGGCTGCTGTACGGATTTAATGCCCCCACAGTCCGACCCCCCGCGACCTTGTGGATCTTTGGAGGTGAGCCGCCGTGGCACTCTCGATTTCGGCGGTGGTGCTGCTGGCGATCATCGTCTTCTTGTTGATCAAGAAGTCAGGACTGAAAGCCGGGCATGCGGTGGTGTGCATGCTGCTCGGCTTCTACCTCGCCTCCTCGACCGTCGCTCCCACCATCAACGAGCTGACGACGAACATCGCGGGCATGATCGGCAGCATCAAGTTCTGACCGGTCGGGTCCCGCGTACGGCCTCGTGAGCCGGGGTCGCGGGACCTCGTAGGGTGGGTCCATGACGGAACTGCCCGACCGGCGTCTGCTGCTGGTGCACGCGCACCCGGACGACGAGTCGATCAACAACGGCGCCACCATGGCCAGGTACGCGGCCGAGGGTGCCCACGTCACCCTGGTCACCTGCACCCTCGGCGAACGCGGCGAGGTCATCCCGCCCGAGCTCGCGCACCTGACCGGCGCCGCCCTGGGCGAGCACCGCCGCCGCGAGCTCACCGCCGCCATGGCCGAGCTCGGCGTCCAGGACGTCCGCCTGCTCGGCGGCGCCGGACGCTACAGCGACTCCGGGATGATGGGCCTGCCCGACAACGACGACCCCGGCTGCTTCTGGCAGGCCGACGTCGACGAGGCCGCCGCCCACCTCGTCGAGGTGATCCGCGAGGTACGCCCCCAGGTCCTCGTCACCTACGACGACGACGGCGGCTACGGCCATCCCGACCACATCCAGGCCCACCGCGTCGCCATGCGCGCGGCGGAACTCTCCGCCGAGGCCGGCCGTCCGGTCCCGAAGATCTACTGGAACCGGGTCCCCCGGCCCGTTGTGGAGGAGTCCTTCGCCCGGCTCCGTGACGACCTGCCCGGCCTCCCCTTCACCACGGCGGCCGCGGTCGACGACGTACCCGGTGTGGTGGCCGAGGAGCAGATCACCGCGGTGATCGACGGCACCGCGCACGCCGGTGCCAAAGCCGCCGCGATGCGCGCCCACGCCACCCAGGTCACCGTGGCCGAGCCGTATTTCGTGCTGTCCAACGAACTCGCCCAGCCGATCCTCGCGACCGAGTACTACGAGCTGGTGCGGGGCGAGCAGGGCCCCGGTGAGCGGGAGACGGACCTGTTCGCCGGTGTCGAGGAGGCCTCATGAGCGACCGGAGTCCGATGCTCGCCCAGCCGATGCGGCCGCCGTCCGCCGCGCGGGTCACCGCCTGTCTGGGGTTCTTCCTGCTCGGGGCCGTGGTCGGCGTGGCCGGGGCACTGGTGCAGCCGGCGTGGTTCCCGGGCGGGCTGCTGCTCGCCCTCGCCGGGGAGGCCGGAGCCGTCCTGGGCGCGGCCCGCGTCACCCGCGGCCGGATCGGGGGCGTCGCGGCCGCCGCCGGCTGGCTGCTCGCCGTCGTCCTGCTCACGGCCAGCCGTCCCGAGGGCGACTTCCTCTTCGCCGCGGGGAGCGGCTCCTATCTCTTCCTGCTCGGGGGCATCGGTGTGGCTGTGATGTGCGCCACCCTTGCCCCGGGGCGGCAACCGGACGGCGGTCCCGTCCGACTTGCCAAGTGACGTACCACTTCGCCAGGACGTGCCCGTGGGGGTCCGGTGTGGGATTCCCGGCGGTCGTGGGATACGGGCGAGAAGTGGCCAGTATGGTGGTGCGCGCCGCCGAGCTGCCCGCGTGAGGTTGTGTCGGGCGGCGGAGCCAACCGGGAGAACCTGCCTTGAGTCGTGAAACTGACACTCCGTCCTCCGGGCCCAACGGGCGCGGTGGAGCCGCCTACCCGTCGGGTACGCCGCCGTACGGGACCCCCAAGGTCTCCGACGCCGGTACGGACGCGGGCCGTTCGGCCGCGCGGCCGGAGGAACGCAAGACCGAGACCACGCTGACGACCCGGATCCGGATCAACATCCCCGGGTCACGGCCCATTCCGCCCGTGGTGGTGCGCAAGCCCGTCGGGGATTCGGAGGGCTCGGGCGACACCGGGACCGGTGCGGGCCCCGGCAACGAGGCCTCCGCGCCGGGTGCCGCCACATCCAGGGGCACCGGCACGGTCGAGCCTCCCGCCGAGCCCGCGCAGCCCGCCGACGACAAGCCGACCAGCGACTGGTTCGCGCCCCGCAAGTCCGGCACGGGTCCGGGCGGTCAGGGCAGCGGTTCCACCAACGGGGCCGGTCTGCCGGGCGGTTCGAACCCGGCTGCGGGCGGTCCCGGCGCGGGCGCCCCTGGTGCGGGCGCTCCCGGTGCCGGTGCGTCCGGCGGGGCCCGGCCGGGTGCCGGGCGGCCCGGAGGGGTGGTCGGCTCCATGGGCGCGCCGGGCGGCTCCCGGTCCGGCGGTACGAACGGTGCCGGGC
>NZ_JBHUQX010000304.1:0-11754 GCF_042674225.1 Streptomyces sp. NPDC056948 | reverse complement strand
GACAAACTAATGACTGGTGCCTTGTCCCGCCAAAGCCCCACCAGCGCTCCTCTCACTTCCCCCCCGACCCGGCCGCCCTTCAGGGAAATTGCGGGCGCTTATCTTTCTCTCTGCAAACCGCGCATAGTTGAGCTCTTGCTGGTCTCGGCCGTTCCTACTCTTTTCATGGCGAGCCGCGGATTCCCCTCGCTCGCCGACTTCCTCGTCGTTGTCGTCGGCGGGACCTGCGCGGGCGCCAGTGCCGGTGCGTTCAACTGCTTCATCGACCGTGACATCGACCAGTTGATGGCGAGAACCATGAACCGCCCACTGGCCCGCCACCAGATCGGACCGCGCGCGGCGCTGGTGTTCGGGACCTGTCTCGGTGTGGTGTCCGTCGGACTGTTCCTCGCCCTCTCCCACGTGCTGGCCGCGGCCCTCACCCTCTGCGCGATCGGCTATTACGCGCTGGTCTACAGTCTGCTGCTGAAGAGGCGGACACCGCAGAGCACGCTGTGGGGTGGCCTGTGCGGATCCGCCCCCGTACTGATCGCCTGGGCGACCGTCACGGGGTCCGTCTCGTGGACCGCGTTGTGCCTCTTCCTGGTCGTCTTCTTCTGGCAGCCGCCGCACTTCTGGGCACTCGCCATCAAATACCAGGACGACTACGCCAGGGCCAGCATTCCCGTGCTGCCGGTAGTGGCCTCCACCAGGCGGGTCCTGGCCGAAAGCATCGTGCACAGCTGGCTCATGGTGTTCTCGTCCGTCGCCGTATGGCCACTCGCCCCCACCACACCCTTTTACGGCGTGGTGTCGATCGCCCTGGGTGGAGCTTTTCTCATCAAGGTGCACAGCATTCACCGGGCCGCGCGACAAGACCGCAACCCGCAGACCATGGGGCTTTTCCACGGATCCATCGTCTACCTCACGCTGCTTTTCGCTTCGCTGGCCGTCGACGCGGTGATCCGCTCCTACGGATCGTGATCAGGAAGATGCGGCCTTGTTGAGCTTCACCGGGAGACCGCTGACGCCCGTGATGAAGTTCGATTCGATGCGCCGTATCTCACCCCGGATCTCCACCGAGTCGACCCGCTCGCGCATGACGCGGAGCATGGTGCGCAGTTCCAGCCGGGCGAGGACCGCCCCGATGCAGAAGTGCAGGCCGTGGCCGAACGTGAGGTGCCGGTTCGGGGAGCGCCCGATGTCGAAGTGGTCGGGCTCCGGGAACACCCGCTCGTCGCGGTTGGCCGAGACGCTCCACACGGTCACCACATCGCCCGCCCGTATCACTTCGCCGTGCAGGGTCACATCGGACAGGGCGGTCCGCCCGATGTGCGAGGCCGGCGAGGTCCACCGGAGGATCTCCTCGACCGCCGGGTCGACCAGGCCGGGGTCCGCGCGCAGCCGCTGCCATTGTTCCGGGTTCTCCATCAGCGCGAGCAGTCCCCCGCTCATGGCGAGCCGCGCGGTCTCGTCCCCGCCGACGATGAGGTTGTAGCAGTTGAGCAGTACCTCCTCCTTGGTGAGCCGGCGCCCGTCGACCTCGCTGGTGGCCAGGAGGCTGACCATGTCGCTGCCCGGCGCGCCGCCGCGTACGGCCGCCAGGTTGGCGTAGTACTGCAGGATCCGGCTGCGGGCCACGCGGATCTCGATGTCGGGCTCTTCGGCCCCGTTGGACAGCATCGCCTGGTTCGTCAGTTCCAGGACGCGGGGCCGGTCCTGCGGCGGCACCCCGAGGAGTTCGCAGATCGCCGTCAAGGGGATCTGCGCCGCGACATCATGCGCGAAGTCGCAGGCGCCGCGCTCCAGTGCCGCGCCGACCAAGTCACGCGTCGTGGTCTCGATGATGTCCTTGACGAGGTCGAGCACCCGGGGTCCGATACCCGAGAGCATCAGCCGCCGCAGACCCGCGTGCCACCGGCCGTCCGACACGGCGACCATCCGCCCGGCCCCGGTGTCGCCCCCGTGCAGCAAGGTTCCCAGCATGTTTCCGCGAGCGACCGTGAAGCTCTTGTGGTCCTTGAGCACGCTCAGCACGTCGTCATACCGGGTGACGACCCAGAACCCCGGAACGTCTCCGCGCGGACGGTGCCACCACACGGGAGCCTCCTGCCTCAGTCGCTTCCAGAGAGGTCCCAGATCAGCCGTCGCATGCAGCTTCAGATCCAGCAGGTCCAGTTCGTCGAGGTCCTGGATATCGACGGCCTTCAAAGCGAGCACGAGAATTCCCCTCTGATCACGCGGGCTCACCTGGCCGGCCCCGCACGCCTTACGCATCGTGCTCGTTCGACGTCTTTTCACGCCAGGGCAGCGATGCACCGCCGCCGTATGCGGGTGCGGGACTCCCGTGGATCCATCGCCTGAGAGAGGATCGCCCGGGCGTCGCCGCCCTGGGCGCCGCGACGGCTTCGCGGAGAAACAGCAAAGGAGATGACGAATGAGCAGCAAATGGGTTTCCCGGATCGGTTCCTCGCGACCGGAGCGGCCCCTTCTCGTGCTCTTTCCCCACGCCGGCAGCGGACCGTCGGTCTATCAGCGCTGGCGTAGCGTGGCCCCGTTGGAGGTCGAGATTCTGGCGGTGCGTCTTCCCGGCCGGGAGACACGCATCCGTGAGGCCCTGATTCCGGACCTCGGCACACTGGTGGCTCAGACCGCGGACGGACTCGCCGAGATTCTGCACGGCCGCCGCTTCGCTTTCTTCGGGCACAGCGTGGGCGCCCTCGTCGCCTACGAACTGGCCCTGCTCCGCCGTCGGCAAGGCCTTCCCGGGCCGGTCTGCCTCGGGGTCTCCGGATACCCGTCGCCGCAGGTCCGCATACCGGACCCGCTGCACGAGGAGCCGGACGACACGCTGCTCGGATTTCTGCTGGAGCGGCGCTACGTTCCGCAGACCCTGCTCGCCCAGCAGGGCTTCCTGGAGATGTTCCTGCCCATTCTCAGGGCCGACTTCGCGCTGGCCGGGGGCTATCGGCTGCGCGACGAGCGCCGTCTGTCGTGTCCCATCCACGCCTTCGCGGCCGATGCGGATCCCTTCGCCGCTCCGCATGAGCTGGAGGGTTGGGCCGAGCTCACCGAATCGGAGTTCTCGCTGGATCTGTTCCCCGGTGACCACTTCTATCTCTTCGACAGCGGGTCCGCGATCCTCCAGAAAGTCACCAAGCCTTTGCTTTGACAAGGGTTGTGTCCCGTCGACGGGACACGTCTTCCCGCGCGCCGGGCAGCGCACCTGACCATTCCTTGAGTCTGCTCACGCCCCGGAGCTACGGTGGCGCGGCCCCGGCGTGAGATAAATCGAAGGAGCGATCGCTGTGAATAGAGTTGCTCGGTTCGTTGGGATACCCGCAGGACGACGAACCAAGTGGCTTGTTCTCGTGGCCTGGTTATTCCTACTCGTTCTCGTGGGGTCCCAGGGCAGTAAGATGTTCACACTGCAGAAGAACAGCAGCATCAGCGCCCTGCCGGACTCCGCGGAATCCGTCACAGCCGATCTGAAATATCAAAGCTTCCCGCAGAGCGGGAAATTGTCCGCGCTCGTCGTCTATCAACGCCCGTCCTCCCTGACCGGCGCCGACCGGGCCCGGATCGACCGCGACCGCCGAGCGGTCGAACAAAAGATCACCGAGGGGGCCGAGGTACACGAGGCCGGCTTCGCCCGAGACGGCCGGACTGCCGTCGTCCAGGTGGACCTTCCCGTGCCCGGCACCGAGCTGAGCTTCGAGGAGACGGCGGACGTCGGTGACTCCGTGCGGGCCATCCAGCGTCTGGTCGGCCGGGGCGACGGCGGGCTGGACGTGGCCGTGACAGGTCAGGCGGGCTACACGACAGCCAACGCCGACATCATGCGCGACGTCAATACCACGCTGTTCCTCCTCACGCTGCTGGTTCTCCTGGTCATCCTGGTCGTCACCCATCGCAGCCCCCTGCTGTGGGCGGTGACCCTGGCCGTCGCGGCCTTCGCCCTTGCGGTCGCCGAGGGCACGGTCTACCTGCTCGGCAAGGCGACCGGACTGACCTACACCACGCTGTCACAAGGGCTGCTCACCGTGCTCGCGCTGTGCGGCTCGGTCCTGTACGGCCTGCTGCTCCTCGCCCGGTACCGGGAGGAGTTGCGCACGCACGCCGACCGGCACGAGGCGATGCGCGCCGCGCTTGCCCGGACCGGCGGGGCCGTCGTCACGAGCGTCGTCGCGGTCGTCGCCGGCCTGCTGAGCCTGGCGGCGGCGGATCTGGAGACGACGCGCGGGCTCGGGCCGGTCAGTGCGGTGGCCGTGGTGTGCGCGCTGGCCACGTCGATGACTCTGCTGCCCGCCGCCCTGCTCGTGTTCGGGCGCTGGATCTTCTGGCCCCGCGTACCCCGGCACGGAACCACGGTGGAGCCGGAATCGCGCTTCTGGGGCCGCGTCTCCCGGCGCGTCGGCCGGCGGCCCCGCCTGGTCTGGGCGGCGGCGACCGCAGTGCTCGGCGCGTTGTCGCTGGGACTGCTCGCCTCGCACACCGGTCTCAGCGCGAACGAAACCTTCGCCCATGAGCCCCAGGCCGTCGCCGGTCAGCGGATGCTGGCCCGGGGATTCTCCGCGGGCACCACGTCTCCGGTGATCGTCATCGCGCGGTCCGGTGCCGCGGAGCGGACCCTGGCGGCGGTGCGCGACAGCGAAGGCCTGGCGCAGCCCAGACGGGTCGCGCAGGCGGACGACCTGACCCTGATCACCGCGGTGCCGACCTCTGCCCCGGCCGGCCGGGCGGCCCTGGAGAACGTGCAGCGCCTGCGGGACACCCTGCATGACGTGCCCGGCGCGGACGCCCTGGTCGGCGGCCAGGACGCCATCGCGCTCGACCGGCAGGACGCCGAGTCCCGGGACCGCACGGTCGTCATCCCGCTGCTGCTGCTCGTCCTTGCGCTGACGCTCGGCCTGCTGCTGCGGTCCGTCGTCGCCCCTCTGGTGCTGGTCGCGAGCGTGGTCCTCACCTATGCGGCGGCGCTTGGCCTGTCGGTGGCCACCCACCGGCCCGTCTTCGGCTTCGCCGGCCAGGACGGAACGCTCGCGCTGCACTCCCTGGCCTATCTGATGACGTTCGCCGTCGGCCACGGCGTCTTCCTGCTGAGACGCATACAGGAGGAGCGCGCCCGCCTCGGCACGGAGGCCGGTGTGCACCGCGCGGTCGCCGTCACGGCCCCCGCGCTCACCGGTGCCGCGCTGGTCGTCGCCGCCACGTTCGCCGCGCTGGCACTCCTGCCGCTGGTCGGCGTCACGGAGATCGCCGTCGTCGTGGCGCTCGGCGTGCTGCTGGACGCGTTCGTGGTGCGGCCGGTGCTGATGCCGGCCCTGCTGCTGGACCTCGGGGACCGGGTGGGGTGGCCGCATGCGCTGCCCGCGGGACTCTCCCCGGGCGCGGCCGCCGGGTCCGCCGAGCCCGCGCCCTCCCGGACCGGTGCGGTGGCGGGAGGCCGGGATGTCTGAGGCCCGGCTGGTGCGTTCCGGGCCCGAGCGGCCGACCGCCCCGGTGGTGGTCTGCTTCCCGCACGCCGGCGGTGGCGCGTCCGTGTTCCGGCGCTGGGCCCGTGTCCTGCCCGACGGACTGGAGTTGATGACCGTTCAGCTCCCGGGCCGTGAGGACCGGGCCGGGGAGCCCTTCCTCACCGGCTTCGACGCGCTGCTGGAGGCGACCGCCGGGGCAGTGGAGGCGGCCGTGGCCGGCCGGCCGTACGCCTTCTTCGGGCACAGTGCCGGCTCGCTGCTCGCCTTCGCCCTGGCCCGGCGGGCGCACCGCCTGGCCCGGCCGCTGCCCGCCGCGCTGGCCGTCTCCTCGTTCCCGCCGCCGCACACCCTGCGGCCGCTCGCTCTCGACGGTGTTCCGGACAAGGCGATTCTGGATTTCCTCGACGGGCTCTCCTACGCTTTTTCGAACGGCCCCGAAGCTCAGCCCGACCTGATCAAGGATCTCCTGCCGGTGCTGCGCGCGGACTTCGCGGCCGTCAGCAGCTACAGGCATTCCGAGGAAGCTCCCCTGGAATGTCCGTTGCACATCTTCGGCGGCACGTCCGACCGCTTCGTCAGGCCGGCCGAGTTGGAGCGGTGGCGCGACTACGCGCAGCGTGAATTCTCCCTGCACATGATGCGCGGCGGCCATTTCCATATCCATCAGAACGCCGCCGGAATCCTGAACATTCTGGCGGCTCATCTCATCCAGCATCCCATCACCCAGGAGGCCTGACCGGCATGCCCGAAACCGAGGCGATACGTTCCATTGGTGTGGTCGGCGGAGGGAGTGCCGGGTATCTGGCGGCGCTGACCCTCCGAGCCCATCTTCCGGACACCGAGATCAGCTTGCTGGAGTCTTCGAGCATCCCGGTCATCGGGGTCGGCGAGGCTACCACGTCCGAATTCCCGCCCTTCCTCTTCAAGGTGCTGGGATTCGACATCGAGGACTTCTTCCGGAAGGTCATGCCGACGTACAAGCTCGGCATCCGCTTCAACTGGGGCGGCACGGACGAGGACCACTACTTCAACTACCCGTTCGACACCGGCACGGCCGCCGAGTCCCAGGAGTACGACGGGAACATCCTGCGCTCCACGCTCGGGTCCGTGCTCATGTCGGAGCACCGTCATCCCGTCGTCCGATCCGGGTCCCAGCCGCCGTTCTCGCTGGAGACGCTCTACCCGTTCGGCTACCACATCGACAACAAGCGGTTCCTGGCCTATCTGCGCGAGACGGCGCTGGCCAGGGACATCAAACACGTCGACTGCACCATCACCGACGTCGAGCAGGGCGCCGGCGGGCTCGTCACCTCCGTCGTCGACACAGAGGGGCACCACCACCGGTTCGACTTCTTCATCGACTGCACCGGCTTCAAGTCGATGCTCCTGGAGAAGACGATGGGCTCCTCGTTCCTGTCGTACGGCTCCACCCTGCTGACCGACAGCGCCCTGTTCGGTACGGCCGCGCACGACGGGACGATCAAGCCGTACACCCGCGCGCAGACCATGGACAACGGCTGGGCCTGGACCATCCCCATGCGGGACGAGGACCATCTGGGCTACGTCTTCTCCTCGGACTTCGTGTCGGACGAGGACGCCGAGGCGGAGTTCCGCCGTGTGTACCCCGGTCTCGGCCCGGTGCGCAAGGTGCGGTTCCGCTCCGGCCGGCACGACGAGTTCGTCAAGGGCAATGTCGCGGCCATCGGCAATTCCTACGGATTCGTCGAACCGCTGGAGTCCACCGGCCTGTTCGTCATCTGCCGCCAGTCGCTGCTGCTTTCCATGGCGCTGGCGGAGGGTGCGGGCCGGCTGACCTCGAAGACCACCGACGCGGTGAACGGGGCCATCGCGGACACCTGGGACTTCATTCGCGGCTTCCTGTCCGTCCACTACCGCTTCAACACCCGCCGGGACACCGAATTCTGGCGGGCCTGCCGCAGCCGTACCGACTACTCCGCGGTCGAGCATCTGGTGGCCCGGTTCGGTGAACTGGGCGCCCTCACCTATTCGACATCCGATCTGAGTGTCGGCGGAACCATCAATTTCGGCGCTTTCGGACACGACGTCCTGCTCTTCGGCCAGCAGGTGCCGCACGCGGCAACCGGGGCCCGCGAGAGCCGGGCAGCCTACGAAAGGCGTGCCGACGGCTATGAACAGCTGGCCAAGGACTCCCTCACCCAGGCCGACGCCCTGCGTTTCCTGGAAGAGCACCCCGAAATCCTGCGTGAGCCCACCGTCAATGAATCCTCATGGATGGCGAAATTCATGGGCTCCGTGATCGACATCTGCGAGGAAGCCCTGCGCACGGGGCATTCCAAGGACACCACCATGGCGGAAAGGAATCAGCAGTCATGACCCTCCCCGAGGACGCCGCACCGGACGGCCGCCTGCTGCACGAGTTGGTGACCGCCCAGGCCGCGGCCACTCCCGACGCCGTCGCGGTGGAAGCGGGCGACGACCGCGTGACCTACGCGGAACTCGACGCCCGCGCCGACCAGTTGGCATGGGTGCTCCGCGAGCGGGGTGTCGGTCCCGACGCGCTGGTCGGTGTCTGCCTGCGGCGCGGCATCGAGCTCGTCGTGTCCTACCTCGCGGTGCTCAAGGCCGGCGGCGCCTACCTGGCCCTGGATCCCGCCGACCCCGGCGAGCGGCTGGCCTACACGATCGAGAACGCCGGCGCCGGCGTGGTCCTCTCCGAGCCGGGCATCGCCTCCGACTGGCCGCAGAACGCCGCGGCCCGCGTCCTGGACGTGCGGGAGGCGGAGAAGGAGGCTGCCGCCACCGTGCGGCAGGGCCCGCCGCCCGCCGAACTGACCGGCGAGCACTGCGCGTACGTCATCTACACCTCCGGCTCCACCGGCCGGCCCAAGGGCGTGCTCGTCCCGCACCAGGGCATCGTCAACCTGTCGCGGTGGAACGTCCGCACACACGGGATCACCGGCGACGACCGGTACGCGCTGCTCGCCCGGGTCGCCTTCGACGCCATCTGCTGGGAGACCTGGGGCGCCCTGGCCGGGGGCGCGACGCTGGTCGCCGCGCCGGAGACGGTCAAGCAGGACCCCGACGCGACTCTCGCCTGGCTCGGCGAGCAGCGCATCACGGTGGCGTTCCTGCCGCCGCTGCTCGCGGAGCGCCTCTACGACAGCCCGTACGCGCAGCAGGTGAAACTGCGCGTCCTGCTGACCGGCTCCGACCGGTTGGCCCAGCACCCGCCGGCCGGGGTCTCCTTCGCGGTGTACAACCACTACGGGCCGACCGAGTACAGCGTCATCGGCGCCGCCGGCCCGGTCCCCGCGGGCGCCGAGGGCGCACCTGTCCTCGGCACGCCGATCGACGGCACCCAGGTGTACGTCCTGGACGACGAGGGCGAGCGGGTGGCGGCCGGCCGGACCGGCGAGATCCACCTCAGCGGCGTCGGACTGGCCCGCGGCTATCTGAACCGGGCCGCACTGACCGCCGAGAAGTTCCTTCCGAACCCCTTCTCCTCCGTCCCGGGCGCCCGCATGTACGCCACCGGCGACCTCGGGCACTGGAACCCGGACGGCACCCTGTCGTTCGAGGGGCGTGCAGACCGCCAGGTGAAGATCCGCGGCTACCGTGTCGAGTGCGGCGAGGTCGAGACGCGGCTGCTGGCCCACTCGTTCATCCGTGAGACGGCCGTCGTGGCCGGCCGGGATTCCAGCGGGGCCGCGCGGCTCGTCGCGTACATCGTGTCCCCGCCCGGGCACGAGCCCACCGAGGGAGAGCTCCGCGACCACCTCGGCGCCACACTGCCGGACTGGATGATCCCCTCGGTCTACCACCCGCTCCCCAGCCTCCCGAAGAACGCCAACGGCAAGGTCGACCACGGCCGGCTGCCCGACCCGCACACCGAACGGCCGGACACGGGAACGGAGTTCGTGGGCGCGCGCAACCCTCGAGAGGAGACCATCGCGCGGATCTGGGCCGAGGTGCTGAATCTCGACACGGTCGGCGTGTACGACAACTTCTTCGACCTGGGCGGTCACTCGCTGCTGGCCACCGAGATCGTCGAGCAGATCGCGACCGAACTCGACGTCGATCTCGACGTCCGGGCCATCTTCGACTACCCGACGATCGCCGAACTCTCCACGAGCCTCACCTGAGGGAGCGCCATGACCCTGATCATCGATGTCGACAGCCACTTCCAGGAACCCCCGGACTGGCTGGTGGATGCGGACGAGAAGCTGGCGGCGCGCATCGAACCGAGCTGGTACTTCCGGACGTCGACGCAGGACCTGTTCTCGTTCTTCTCGGACGCGGCGCCCGCCGATCGCCTCGCCGTGGACGCGGAACGGCTCACCGCTTCCATCCAGCAGTCGCAGGGATTCTTCGCCGGCTTCAGCACCCTCAAGGAGGCCGCCGCGGCGGCGAACGAGAGCCGGTTCCGCGGGATGGCGTACCCCTTCGGCGGCTATCTCTCCGACGAGCGGCTCGCCTGGATGGACCAGAACGAGATCCACGCGCAGATCATCAACCCCGCGTCGGCTCTGGTCACCGTCGACCGGGTGGCGGAGTACCTGGAGCCGGAGGACGTCCCGCGGGCCATCCGGGCCTACAACGACTGGGCGGCCGGGGTCGTCAGCGGGCACACCGACCGGCTGCTCACCACCACACTGCTGTGGTGGGAGAACGTGGAGTGGTGCGTGGCGGAGTTGCGGCGCACCAGGGAACTGGGCGCCCGGGCCTTCCTGATCCCGGGCCGCCCGCCCGCCGGAAAGTCGGTCGCGCACGAGGACTACGAGCCGATCTGGGCGGCCGCCCACGAACTCGGCATGCTCGGCGTGCTGCACTTCGGCTTCCTCGGCGGGCCCCAGGTGGCGCCGGGCTGGTACGAGACGGGCCGTGGGGAGCTGAAGGACGTCGGGTATGTGCTGGCCTCCATCTCGGCCGCGACCCCGCAGATGGTGTCGGCGTCGCTAATCGCGGCGGGCGTCTTCGAGCGCTACCCCAACTTCCACCTGACGCTCCAGGAGTACCAGTCGACCGGATGGGCGCCGGACTGGGTCCGGGCGCTGGACTACCTGCTGACGCTTCCGGTGCTGCGGAACATCACCGGCCGCTGGTCGCTGCCGCTGAAGCCGAGCGAGTACTTCAGGCGGCAGGTCCTGGTGGTGGCGCAGCCCGGTGACCGGGTCCAGCGGGCCATCGAGGAGCTGGACGACTGTGTGGTCTTCTCCTCCGACTTCCCGCACCCCGAAGGGTCGTCGACACCCACCGCCGACTTCCGAAAGCTGCTGTCGCAGGAGCCGGTGGACAAGGCCAAGGAGGAGCGGTTCTTCGGCGGGAGGATGCACGACATCCTGTCGAGGACGGCATGAAGCTCCGGTTCGGAATCCAGTTCGTCGGGGCGAGGACACGGGACGAGTGGGTCGAGGCGGCCCGTCGGGCCGAGGGTCTCGGCTTCTCCACCCTCGTGCTGCCCGACCACTTCGGTGGCGGGCAGCTCGCCCCCATGCCGGCGCTCATGGCGGCGGCCGACGCCACGTCCACGCTGCGTCTTGGCACGCTCGTGCTGTGCAACGACTTCCGGCATCCGGTCATGCTGGCGCAGGAGGCGGCGACGCTGGACCTGCTCAGCGACGGGCGGCTGGAACTCGGCGTGGGCGCGGGCTGGATGCGCGAGGAGTACGAGGCCGTGGACCTGCCCTTCGACCCGGCCGGGACGCGGGTGGAGCGGCTGGAGGAGTCCGTGCGGATCCTGCGGAGCGTGCTGGACGAGGGCCGGGTGGACTTCGCCGGGAAGCACTACCGCGTATCGGGGTTCGAGGGGGCGCCTGAGCCTGCGCAGGAGAAGGTGCCTCTGCTGGTGGGCGGCGGTTCGCCGCGGATTCTGCGGATGGCCGGCCGCCATGCCGACATCGTCGGCGTGCACCACAACCTGCGTGCGGGCGAGGCTCAGGTGCACGACATCACGCTGGAGGAGACGGAACGGAAGCTGGCGTGGGTGCGCGAGGGCGCCGGTGACCGGTTCCCGGAGCTCGAACTCCAGGTAGGGGTGGGCATCTTCTGGGTCACGCCCCGCCCGCACACCGTGCTGGACGGTCTGAGCCGGCGGCTGGGCATGCCGCCCGAGACACTGGCCACGCTGCCCAACGTGCTGGTCGGCAGCGTGTCCGAGATGGCCGACAAGATCCTCGGACTGCGCGAACGGTTCGGGATCAGCTACGTGGTGATCCAGGGCCGTGACATGGAAGCCGCGGCACCCCTGGTCAGCACCCTGTCCGGCTGCTGAGGGCCCGGCCGGGCCCGGTCGCCACGGCGGGCGCAGCCGAAACAC
>NZ_JBHUQX010000303.1:0-11769 GCF_042674225.1 Streptomyces sp. NPDC056948 | reverse complement strand
CTTCTCAGACGTTCGGCCCGGTCATCCGGTGCCCGCCGCGCAGCGGCACCGGAGCGACGAGGACACGAGGATCACCTCGTAGCGCGGCAGGGAGACGGCGACAGCGGTGTGGTCACGCATGGCGGTCTCCCTTCGTTCGTCACGACGGCACGCGCCGCTCATGTCGTGGGCGGCGCCGGGTACTCCGTGAGTGTAGGGAGGGCGGGTGGAATCGGGCCAGTGATTATTCCGGCGGGGTCGGAGTGTCGTGGGTCCGGTACATCGCCTGGATGTCCAGCTCCAGTTGGACCGTCGGCCCGACCACCGCGATGCCCCGGGCCAGCATGGAGCGCCAGTTGAGGGTGAAGTCCTCGCGGTGCAGCTCCGCTGTCGCCAGGGCCGCGCAGCGCAGCTCCTGCCCGTAGCCGCCGTTCACCGTGCCGAGATACGTCGTGTCGAGCGCTACGGAGCGGCTCACGCCGTGCATGGTGAGGGAGCCCATCAGCGTCCACTTGCTGCCGCCGCGGTAGGCGAAGCGGGTGCTCGTGAAGTCGATGTACGGGAAGCGTTCGACGTCGAGGAAGTCGGCGGACCGCAGGTGGTTGTCGCGGGTGGTGTTGCCGGTGGTGATGCTGGAGGCGTCGATGCGGACGGACACCCGGGAGTCGGCCATGTCCTGCGCGATCCCGATCCCGCCCTCGAAACGCTCGAAGCGGCCGTGGACATTCGCCATGCCGACGTGCTTGGCGATGAACCGGATCGCGGTGTGCGGCGGGTCGAAGAGCCAGGTTCCGGGCGCCGGCAGCTGGAGGGCCTCGGCCGGTTGCAGCCAGACGCGCTCGGTGGGCGTCGACGTGTCCGCCCCGATCTCGATCGTCTCGCGGTGCGGCCGCAGGCCCTGCGCCGCGACCATCAGGCTGTACCGGCCGGGCGGCAGCGCGGCGAGGAAGTAGCCGTACGGGTCGGTCGTCCCGCGGGCGGCCACCCGGTGGGTGTCCAGGGCGGTGACGGTGACGTCCGCGGCCGCCAGGGGCGAGCCCATCGGGTCCACGACCTCACGGGCCACGGCACCCGCGCCGGACGGAAGGGGGAGCGCGAGGCCCGCCGCCGCGGCGGAGGCGCCCTTGAGCCGCCGGCGCCGGAGCAGTGCGAGGGCCATGATGTTCACCTTTCATCAGGTGGCACGGCCGTGGGCGCGGCGGTTCAGCGCACGACGACGGCCGCACCCTGTTGCGGTCACACCCCCCTTTTCGATCTTGCGGCACCGGGCTCCGGGACGGGTGTCTCAATACGAGACAGTCAGGCCTGTTTCCGGAAAACGTCGGCGTGTTCGCCGGCCCACTGGGCGAAGGTGCGGGCCGGGCGCCCGGTGACCTTCTCGACGGTGCCGGACACCGTACGGCCCACCTCCGGTGTGTTCCCGTACGCCTCGAGCAGGAAGCCGATCACGTCCTCGGGGAGGAACGCCGCCCGCCACTGGGCGACGGCCTGCTCCTCGGTCAGCTCGACCAGGGCGATCTCCCGGCCGGCCGCGGCGGCCACGGCTGTCACCTTGTCTCCGACGGTGAGCACTTCGGGGCCGGTGATCACGTACTCCTGGCCCGCGTGGCCCTCTTCCGTGAGCGCGACCGCGGCGACGGCGCCGATGTCGCCCTCGTGGACCATGGCGCTCAGCCGTGCGACGAACGGCTCCCGTACCTCGCCCGCGGTCTGGATCCCGTCCGCCCACTCCAGGGCGTTGGCCATGAACTCGACGGGCATGAGCACGGTCCAGCTCACTCCGTCGTCGCCGCGCACCGCGTCCTCCAGCGGGGTGGGCCCGCCGCCGTGCAGCACGGTGATCCGGCGGACCCCGGCCGAGCGGGCCAGTTCCAGGATCCGGGGGCCGGTCTCCAGCGGGGTGAAGGCGGCCCCGCCGAAGGTGATCAGATGGAGGCCGGTGATCCCCTCCAGGGCGGGGGCCAGGCTGCCGGGGTCGGTCAGGTCGCCCTCGACGACCTCGACACCGGCCGGGAAGGCGGCTTTCGCGGCGTCCCGTGTGAGGGCGCGGACCGCGTGGCCCCGGGCGAGGAGTTCGGCGACCACCTGGCGGCCGACGGTTCCGGTGGCGCCGGTGACAAGAATCTTCTGCGTCTGCGTCATGTCACGACGGTAGGAACCCTTGCGGTCACCTTCTGTCCGCGAGCCAGGGGCTTCTCGTCGGAGAAGTCCGGCTGGAGGGGCGGAACTAGCCTCGGTCGGCCGTCATCGCGCGGCGGACGCTCTCGTGGAGCAGGGCGCGACGCTGTTCGTGCAGCTCGGGGGGCTCCTGTGCGGTCGCCGCGTAGACATTGCTGACCGGCGACCAGGCCATGGACATCGCGATCACCATGGCCATCACGTCGAACGGGTCTCCCTGGCGCACCAGACCGGCGGCCTGGGCCTCGGCGATGACGCGCAGTTTGTGGTCCTCGAGGCGGTCGGGGTCGTCGACGAGGTGGCCGGCCGGGCGTCGCTCCAGGCGTGCCCAGGTGGCCAGCCGGATGAGGTCGGGGCGGCGGAGATACTCGTCGTAGAGACGTACGGCCCAGTCCGCGAGGTCGGCGGCGTCGATCGGGACGACGTTCACGATCCGCTCCAGCGAGCCGAAGAAGATGGCGTCGAAGAGCCCTTCCTTGCTGCCGAAGTAGCCGTAGAGCTGCGCCTTGTTGGTGCGTGCGGCGGCCACGATCCGTTCGACGCGCGCTCCGGCGATCCCGTGCTCGGCGAACTCCTGGGTCGCCACATCGAGGATGCGCTGGTACGTCGCGGCTCCGCGCGAGGTCAGGGGCTGATCAGCCATGCCCGTCACGCTACCAAACAGAACGGTTGGTTTGCCTGGCGGGCGAGATGACCCTACGCTCAAATAGACCAACCAGTCTGTCTATGGGGAGGCGTCATGAGGAACACCGTTGGCTGGCAGGCGGAAGGTCCGTCCCCGACACTGCGGCGGGCGCCACTGGAACGGCGCGACCTGCGCCCCGACGACCTCGCGGTCCGGGTGGACTACTGCGGTGTCTGCCACACCGATCTGCACGCCGTCAGCGCCCGGGACGGCGAAGGAGACCGACGCCTGGTGCCGGGGCACGAGTTCACGGGCGTGGTGACCGAGACCGGACCCGCGGTCACCCGCTTCACCGTCGGCGACCCGGTCGCGGTCGGCAACATCGTCGATTCGTGCGGCGAGTGCGCCCTGTGCCGGGCCGGCCAGGAGAACTTCTGCCACGCCTTCCCGACCCTGACCTACAACGGCACCGACCGGCACGACGGATCGGCCACGCTGGGGGGCTACTCCCGCGAGTACGTCGTCCGCGACCGCTTCGCCCACCGTCTTCCCTCCGGTCTGGATCCGGCCGCCGCCGCTCCCCTGCTCTGCGCCGGGATCACGGTCTGGGAGCCGCTGCGCGCCCTCGGGGCAGGGCCCGGAACCCGCGTGGCGGTGGCGGGACTCGGCGGCCTGGGCCACCTCGCGGTCAAGATCGCTGTGGCGCTCGGCGCCGACACCTCGGCCATCAGCCGCTCACCGGACAAGGCCGACGACGCCCGTCGTCTCGGCGCCCACGGTCTCATCGTCTCCACGGACCCGGAACAGATGGCCGACGCCCGCGACCGGTTCGACATCGTCATCGACACCATCTCCGCCCCGCACGACCTGGGCCCCTACCTGCGCCTGGTCGCCATGGACGGGACGCTCAGCCACCTCGGGCACCTGGGCCCCGTCACCGTGGAGACCACCGACCTGCTCGTCGGGCGCAAGAAGCTCAGCTCCGCGGGCAGCGGCGGCACGCCCGCGACCGCCGCCATGCTGGACTTCTGCGCCGAGCACGGCATCACGGCCGACATCGAACTGCTCCCCTCGGCACGAGTGAACGAGGCCCTCGACCGTCTCGGGCGCAACGACGTCCGCTACCGCTTCGTACTCGACATGTCCGACCTGGACTGAACGGCCTCCTCACGAGCGCGCAGATCCCCGTGGAGACGGGCGAACACCGCGCACACCAGCGGCATGACCAGCGGGGGCAGCAGGAGCAGGGCCACGGCTGTGGGCAGGATCTTCACCAGCACGCCGGTGATCCACACGTTGTCGTCGCTGAGCCACAGCATGCCGAGTCCGGCGGGGTGCGTGAGGGGAGCGGCCGCGTATGGGGCCAGCCACAAGACGAGCACGGCGGCCGCGGTGACCAGCGTGCCCACGCCGAGGACGCGCCATCGTGCGCGGCGGGTCAGCACCCAGGAGCGGTACAACGCCGCGAACGGGGAACGGCGTTCCAGCACCGTCTCGGCGGTGGCCACCGCCAGGCGGGAGTACAGCAGCGGACCGAGACACCCGATGGCGATCGGCAGCACCCAGCCCACCAGCGTGTACTGCCAGGTCGCGGTCTCGTTCAGGGGTGTCGGCTCGACGCCGGGCACCTCGCGGCTCTCGACGAGGGCCCACCACACCAGACCCACCGCCGCTACGGCGCCCACGGCCACCCCGGTCAGCGCGTTGACCACGACGGCGGCGGGAAGGCGCCGACGGGTGCGCCGCCACAACTCGCGGACGGTCAGCGGTCCGCCCTCGCGCCTGGCGTGGGAGTCGCCGACGGCGTACGCGGTGTGCAGGACGGAGACGACGAGGAGCCCCAGGACGAGCAGCAGCAGCGTCACCACGAGACCGACGCTCCTCAGCGGGTCCATGCCGCCGTCGGCGTAGGCCACGTAGGAGTCCTCGTTGGCGATGTTGCGGTCCGCGTAGTCCCGGACGTTCTCGAAGGCGTCCCAGGCCGCCGCGAATCCGCCGGCCACGATCGCGCAGCCGAGCACGGCTGTCAGGACAGACACCTGGAGGGTGAAGCCGTACAGCGCTCGGCGGTGGCCTCTGAGGACGTCGAGCGCCCCGCCGATGCCGTCGGTCGACTGGTTTCCGTCGTGTGCCATGACCTGGGCTGACCTCCGTGCGGATCTGTGGTGACAAGATCCAGGACGTCGCGCCGGGCGCGTGGGGTTCCCGGGGACCTTCCCGGACAGGGCCTAGGCGGGCCGGTATCGGTCCCGGACCTCGGGGCATTGCCGGAAGCCGGCCGCCTTGTAGGTGGCGACGGCGCCGACGTTGGAGCTCGGGGTGCAGACGAGCGCGCTCGAAGAGCCCAGTTCCTGGAGTGCGGCCGCCGCGGCGACGGTGATCGCCTTGCCGTAGCCGTGCCCGCGGTGTTCCCGGTGCACGCCCATCGGTTCGAGCAGTCCTGGCTTCCCCGGACCGGCCGACCACACCGTCACGGCCGCCACCGCGTTGCCCCGGTCGTCGTAGGCGACCAGACAGCGGGCGTCGGCGTACGGCAGTCCGGCCGCCATCGCGTGCCAGTGCTCGTCCGTGAACCTCGACCCGTCAAAGGACGCTCGCTGCACGGCGGTCCGCACCTGCGCCCGCTCCGGCCCGACCACCTCGGTCCGCACGCCCGGGTCCTTCACCGGCTCCGTGAGGTCGTGGCGCAGTGGGGTCCACGGCTCGTCGGTGTTCCAGCCGTGCTCGGACAGCAGGTCCTGGACGAGTGCGCCCACCGGTGCCTCGACGTTCGCCTTCCCCTCGGGCAACACGCCGCGTTCCGGCTCGGTCACGTCCACGACCAGTTGCTGTGCCAGCTCCTCGTCCCGATGGGCGGCGGGCTCGATCGTCAGCCGTAGCAGCCCGGGACCGTCCAGCAGCCCGACGGCGAGGATCCGTCCGTCCCGGCTCCAGGTCCGGACCGCCGCGGCGGTCGCTTCCGCGCCCGACCGCCAGAACCAGCCCAGGTCGCCCGGATGCAGTTGCATCGGCGCCCCGTCGTCCTGCCACTCCCGCAGCACACGCACGGCCTCACTCAGCCCGTCGACTCCCGGCTCGCCCAAGACAATCGCCATGCCCCCGATCACACACCACGGCACCGACAGTCCGCACCCGGTTTCCGACCGGCGGGGGGACCCGGCCTAGACGGTGGTTCCCCCGGCGGGCTCCGGCGGCCCTCCCTCGTACGCCGCCCGCAGCACGGACCGGGCCCCGTCCGCCGTCACCGGGCGCGGGTTGGCGTACGGCTCGCCCGCGACCCGGGCCGCCGCCGGTGCCATGTCGGCTTCCGTGAGGCCGAGTTCGGCGAGGGACCGCGGTGCGCCGAGGCGTCCGGCCAGTTCCCACAGGGCGCGCGGCACGTCGTCGGTGCCGAGGGCCCGCCCCAGTACGGTCAACGCCTGCGGGGCGGCGGGGGCGTTGTAGGCCAGGGCGTACGGCAGCACCACGGTGTGCGTCTCGGCGTGCGGCAGCCCGAACGTGCCGCCCAGCACATGGCACACCTTGTGGTGCAGCCCCATCGTGGTCGCGCCGAGGCACGCGCCGCACAGCCACGCCGCGTACAGCGCCCGGCTGCGCGCGTCCAGGTCCTGCGGGTCGGCGGCCAGGTGCGGCAGTGCCCCGGCCATCGCCCGCACGCCCTCCTCGGCCATGACCGAGACCAACGGCGAGGCGTCCGGGGCGTACAGCGCCTCGACAGCGTGCGCGAGCGCGTTGACGCCGCTGGTCACGGTCAGCGGCACGGGCAGGGAGAGGGTGAGCCGGGGGTCGTAGACGACGCTGCGGGGCTGGACGACCGGGTCACGGCCGGTGCGCTTGGCACCGTGCTCGGTCAGGCCCCAGACCGGCGTCATCTCGGAACCCGAGTAGGTCGACGGCACGGCGATCAGCGGCAGCCCGGTGCGCAGGGCGATGGCCTTGCCGAGCCCGATCGCGGAGCCGCCGCCGACCGCGACGCACCCGTCCGCCCCGGCCGCGCGCGCCGCCTCGACGGCCCGGTCGGCATCCTCGGCGGGTACGTGCATCCGGGCCTCGGCGTGCAGCCCCGCGCAGGTGTCGCCGAGCGCGTCCGCCACCGCGCGGGCGACCGTTTCGCCCCTGCTGCCGCACACGACGAGCAGCCGCCGCAGGCCCAGGCGCGCGGCCTCGTCCGGGGTCGCGGTGACGGCCGCGCCGGGCCGGAAGACGACCCGCACGGGCCGGGTCTCGTACGAGAACTCGCTCCGGAACGTCATGCGGAAGGCTCCAGTACGAGGTCGAAGCGGGCGAGCCGGAAGGGGTTCGGGACACCGAACTTCCCTGCCAGAGAGGGGTCGTCGGTCTCCGCGAAGTCCTGGACCAGGCTCTGCTTCACGGCGAACACCGCGTCGGAGTCCAGGTACTCCCCGCCCGCCACGAAGATGTGGGTGGTGACGGGCGTGTGTCCCTCGGCCGTGGCGATGAAGTGGATGTGCGCGGGACGGTAGGGGTGCCGCCCGGTCGCGCGCAGCAGCCCGCCGACCGGACCGTCGGTGGGGATGGGGTACGCGGCCGGAACGCAGGTGCGGAACCAGAAGCGGCCTTCGGCGTCGGCGGTGAACAGACCGCGTCCGTTGCCCGCGGGCTGGACGCCGGGCTGCTGGACGTCGTAGTAGCCCTTGTCGTCGGCCTGCCAGACGTCGACGACGGCGCCGGGCAGCGGTGTGCCGTCCCGCGCCAGCACCCGGCCGCTGACCACGCACGTCGCGCCGCCGCCCACCAGGTCGATGTCGTCGCCGAGTTCACGGACCGGCGATTCGGTCATGTGGAAGGGGCCCAGCACGGTCGACTCGGTGGCCCCGGGCGCACGGTCGCCGTGGACGGTCTCCACGAGCATGGACAGGCCGAGCACGTCCGACAGCAGGATGAACTCCTGCCGGGTGTCGGTGCAGGCCTGCCCGGTCGCCGTCAGAAAGGCGATCGCCCTCTCCCACTCCTCCTGCGTGAGCCGGGTCTCCCGCGCGAAGTCGTGCAGATGGCGGACGAGTCCGGTGAGCAGCTCGCGCAGCCGCGGGTCGGCGGTCGCGCGGAGGCTGGCGAGGGCCTGCTCGGTGACGTCGGCCCCGGTCGCGTCGGTGGTCATCCCGGCTCCTCGTCGTCGACGTCCGTTTCTTCCCTGATGGCGTCCGCTGCTTCCATGATGGCGCGCTCAGGCGTGACCGAGGATCCGCCGCAGCGTGTCCGCGAGCAGTTCTCCGGCGTCCGGAGCAGCGGACGCGTGCC
Organism: Streptomyces sp. NPDC056948; assembly: GCF_042674225.1. NCBI lineage: Bacteria > Bacillati > Actinomycetota > Actinomycetes > Kitasatosporales > Streptomycetaceae > Streptomyces > Streptomyces sp. NPDC056948. The sequence continues at coordinate 3,728 of NZ_JBHUQX010000303.1, read as the reverse complement.
GGAAGGCGACGAAGCCGTCGGGGCGTACGAGGAGGGCGCCGGTGTCCGTGATCTCGCGCAGCCGCGCCCAGTCGCCGTACGGGTCCTCGTACTCCTGCCCGGGACCGATCACCACGGTGGCGATCTCGATGTCCTGGGCCTCGGCCGCGCGCACCCAGTCCTCTCCCCCGATGCCGGTCAGCAGCGTGAAGCGGCCCCGGCCGACCGTGTCGAGGGTGGAGAGCGTGCGGGTGCCCGAGGTGATCCAGGCGTGCGGGAGCCGGGCGCCGGGGCGGGAGGACGGCTGGTGGTACAGCTCGGGGTCGCGGGCGAAGCCGGGGTCGGGCGTGCCGTCCGGGACGATCGCGGCAGAGCTCTCGGCGGGATAGCGCTGGTTGAGGTCGACGCCGTGCGCGTTGAACTCGTACACCTTGAAGGCGATCGCCTCGCGCAGCTCGGCGCGCTGCTTCTCGGCGGCCTCGGTGGCGTCCTTGCGGGCGGCGATGTTGGCCCACAGTTGCTCGGGGGTCTGCGGGGAGAGCCCGTCGAGGGCCTCGAAGACCGGGGCGGTCTCGCGGATGGACTGGTTGGCCCGGGTGACGATCTGCCTGCCGACGGGGGCACGCTCGGCGGTGTAGGAGTCCAGCAGAGCGGGCCCGGCGGCGCCGTCGAGGACGAGCTTGAGCTTCCAGGCCAGGTTGTAGGCGTCCTGGATGGAGGTGTTGGAGCCGAGGCCGTTGGACGGCGGGTGGCGGTGCACGGCGTCGCCTGCGCAGAAGACGCGGCCGTTGGCGTACCTCTCCGCGTACATCTCGTTGACCGTCCACGCGGAGGACGACTTGATGGTCACGGGGATGTCGTCGTCGCCGACGAGCTGGCGGACGACGGACTCCGCGTACGCGGTGGTCAGATCGGGGGCGCCCGCGGTGACGTCGTAGCCCCACACGATCAGCCACTCGTTCCAGGGCCGGACGCAGCGCACCAGTCCCGCGCCGATGCCGCCGACCGTCGCGCCGGGCGCGAGGACCCAGTACAGGGTGGACGGACGGTAGGCGGTGTACTTCGTCAGGTCCGCCTCGAAGACGATGTTGACGCTGCCGGCCACGCCCATCTGGCCGCCCATCGGCAGCCCGGCGTCCGCGGCGACCTTCGACCGTCCGCCGTCGGCACCGATCAGGTACTTGGCGCGGATCTCGTACGTGTCCCCGCGCAGCCGGTCGCGGACGGTGGCCGTGACGCCGTCCGCGTCCTGGGTGTGGGAGAGGTACTCGGTCTCGAAGCGCAGCCGGGTGCCACGGGCGACGGCCGCGTCCACGAGCACCGGCTCCATGAGGTGCTGCGGCATGTCGCACATGCGGGTGGGGCTGGCGAGTTCGTGTTCCGCCTGGACGAGCGGGTCGTTGCCCCAGGAGCGCACCCGGCCCAGCTCCTCGCCCGCCAGGCTGGTGCAGAAGGTCGTGTTGCCCATCAGGTGCTGCGGGGTCGCCTGCGCGACGACGTCCTGCTCCACGCCGAGGTCGCGCAGCACCTCCATGGTGCGCTGGTTGGTGATGTGCGCGCGGGGTGTGTCGGCGAGGCTCGCGTAGCGGGTCACCACGAGGTTGGGCACGCCGTAGGTGCTCAGGGCGAGCGCGGCCGAGGCACCGGCCGGGCCGCTGCCCACGATCAGGACGTCGGTCTCGACGACGGTGGACACGGGCGCTCCTGCGGGGGGATTCGGACTTCGGCCATTCATGATCATGGAGGGGATCGGCGGGAGGCGGGTGTCTCATTACGAGACATCGCGTGCGCCGGACGTTCCGGACACGGCAGTGGTTGTCCGTTCAACGGCACCGGATACGGTGGACATGTCGTGACCACCACAGAGCACACCCCCGCCGCCACCGCCCTCCCCTCGCTGTACGACGCCCGTGAACGCTTCCTGACGGGGCGCCCGTTGCCCGACGGCGTACCGGAGGAGATCGCCGCGGCGTGGCGACGGGCGCGGTTCTTCGGGGTGCCGCACGACTTGCATGAACCGGCAGTTCGTCCGGTACGACCGGTGGAGTCGGCCCTGCTCGACGCCGCCCGCCCGGTGCTCGACCGGATCGTCCCCGCCCTGGGCGCGGGCAGGTCGCTCCTCATCCTCACCGACGAGCGACTGCGCGTGCTCTGGACAGCGGGGAGCGTGCCCGGGCTCGAGACATGCCCCGTCCTGTCGGAGCAGGAGGTCGGCAACAACAGCGCGGCCCTCGCCCTGCGCACCCGGCGCCGTGCCGAGATGCACGGGCCGGAGCACTTCCTCGACCGGTGGCAGGACGTGTCCGCGGTCACCGTCCCGGTGCTCGACCCGGAGAGTGCGCAGGCGCTCGGCACGGTGACCGTCGCCTCGCGGCTGACCACCACGCCTACGCCGCATCCGCAGGCGGCCCTCGCCGAGGCCGCCGCGGCCGCGGTCGAGACGGAACTGCGCGCGCGGGCGGGCCGGGCCGAGCGGGTACTGCTGGACGCGTATCTGCGGGCGGCCGGGCCGGACGGGGCACGTGGGGCGGACCTGGCCGTCGTCGCCCTGGACGGCCGCAACCGGCTGGTCAGCGACGCGGCGCAGCGGTTGCTGACCCCGGAGGTGCTCGAGGCGCTGGAGCGTACGGCCGTGAGCGTGCGGCGTGGGGACGGCGCGGGCGGGGCGGAGCACACGGGCGAAGCCGGGTGCACCGCGCGACTTGGGGTCGGTGCGGGCGAGGCGGAAGGGACCGCCCTGCCCGCCCTGCCCGGCGGGCTCACCGCGCGACTCGAAGACGGCGGTGTGAGTGGGGCGGGGGTGACCGAGGGAGCGGGGTACACCGCGCGGATCACTCCCGCGCGTCTGGACGACGGCACGGTCCTCGGGATCGTCGCTGTCCTGGAACCGCTCGGCGATCCCCGGCCGTCGGCCCCGTCCTCGCCGCGCCCGCCCGTCACCCTCACCGGCTCCTCGGTCCCGTGGCGGCACGCCGTCGCGCGCGCGGCGGAACTGGCGCGCTCCCCGGAGCCGCTGCTGCTGACCGGTGAGCGCGGCACGGGCAAGTCCGCGCTGGCCCGGGAGTTGCTCGGCCAAGGCACCGTCCGGGTCGCCGACGCGGCGCAGGACACCGGGCTCGACGGGGCCCTGACCGAATGGCCGGCCGACCGGCCGCTCCTGCTGCGGCACGCCGAGCGCCTCGAACAGCCGGGCGTGGCCGCGCTCAACTCCCTGCTCGACACGCGCCCTGACGCCCGTGTCCTGGTCACGTACACGCCCGGCGCGCAGGTCGGCCCCTGTCTGCAGCGTCTGCTGGACAAACTGTCCGCCCGCTCGGTGACCCTGCCCCCACTGCGGGAACGCGCCGAGGACATCCGGGAACTGCTGCCGGTCCTCGCACCACGGCCGGCGCCCGGACAGCCCCCGCTGACCTGGACCCTGGACGCGCTGCGCGCGCTCGAGCTGTACCCGTGGCCCGGGAACGTCACCGAGCTGGCCCATGTCGTCCGGGCCCTGGCGGAGCAGCGGCGGATGTCCGGCCCGGTCCGCCGGCCCGAACTCCCGGACCCGGTGCGCGAAGGTCCGGCCGCGCGGCCCCTCAGCCCGATGGAGCACGCCGAGCGCGCCGCGATCCTGGAGGCGCTGCGCCGCCACGGCGGCAACAAGGCACGCGCGGCGGCCGCGCTGGGGATCGGCCGGGCGACGCTGTACCGCAAGTTGCGGGGATACCGGGAGTGAACAAACAGCTCGGGCGGGCCGGGAAATCTCC
>NZ_JBHUQX010000302.1:0-11807 GCF_042674225.1 Streptomyces sp. NPDC056948 | reverse complement strand
GGGCCAGGAGGGTGAAGGGGGTCTCGAGAGGCACCGGCCGCCGTCAGCCGGAGCCCCCCGCATCGGCGGCGCGAGCGGGCCGCCGGCCCGGGTGACAGGACCGTACGTCCGTACTCCGCCCGGGAACCCGCCCACCTCGGGCATCTCCGCCGGCGGTCGGCGGCGGTGGCCGGTGCGGCCCGTCGAAACGGGAGGCCGGGGCATCGCCCCATCGTGCCGAGAGGCGCGGCACATGGTCCACCCACGCCAGGTCGGCCTTCGCGACGAGCGACTGGCCGGCCACGGTCGCGGGGGTCACACCGGTGAACGCCACGACGTCCCGGTGCAGATGCGACTGGTCGGCGTAGCCGCAGTCGGCCGCGACGCCGGCCGCCTCCTGGCCCCCGGCCAGGCGGGTGGCGGCCCAGTCGAAGCGGACGAGCGTCACGGCGCGCTTGGGCGGCAGGCCGAGCTGCGCGTGGAAACGGGACCACAGGCGCTTGCGGCTCCAGCCCAGCTCGTCGGCCAGCCCCTCGACCCGCACCTGGCCGTGCCCGGCGACGATACGGTCCCAGGCCCAGGCCAGTTCCGGCTCGATGGCGGGCCCCGCGGCGGACAGCCGGGCGAGGAACGCTTCGACGAGCGCGAAGCGTTCCTCCCACGAGGCGGTCCCGGCGAGCTGCTCGCGCAGCCGGGCTGCCCGCCGCTCTCCCCACAGGTCGTCCAGGGCCACCACGGAGCTCTCCAGCTCGGCAGGGCCCACGCCCAGCACGGCGCGGGCGATGGCGGGCGACAGGCGCACCTGCATCCACTCGACGTTCGCGGCCCGCACCCGCGCCGCACCGCCGACGCCGAACCCCAGCCCGGTGACAAGGCTGCCGCGGTGCTGCCGCCCCGTCGGCTCGTCGATGCCGAGCGCCGCCTCGCCGCAGGCCAGCGCCAGCGTCAGCACGGGGTGCGGGTCGAGCCGGTGGTCGACCGGAGCCGGGCCGCAGGCGCGCAGCCCCGCCAGGACGACGCCGGGTACGCGGCCGGGCCGGGCCGGGCGCGTGACCTCCCACACGGGGGCAACGGCGCGTCGGCGCACGGCAGTTGACATGCGTCCATGCTACGGGCCCGCCCGAACGGAACATCCGAACGGAACATTTCTTCAATCCAGCGGGCCGCAGCCGCGGCGAAGGTGAGCGCATGACTTCCACCGGAACCACCGCGCCGCCACCACCGGGCGTGGCCCGTCTGTTGCGCCCGTACGCGGGCGGCTTCGCCGTCGTCGTCGTCCTTCAGGTCATCGGCGCCGTCGCCGGCCTGGCGCCGCTGCTCGCGGTCGTCGAGCTCGGCCGTACGCTGCTGGCGCCGGGGCCGGCCGACGACGGGCACGTGCGCGACGTCGTGCTCGCGGGCGCGGCAGGGCTGCTCGTTCGGCTGCTGTTCACGGCCGCCTCGTCCGGCGTCGGGCACCTCCTCGACACCCGGGTGCAGCTGTCGCTGCGCCGGCGACTCGCCGCACGGCTCGGGCGGGTGCCGATCGGCTGGCTGGCGCGGCGGCGCAGCGGGGAGCTGGCGAAGCTGGTGGGCGAGGACGTCAGCGCCGTGCACCCGCTCATCGCCCACACGCCGGGCGAGCTGGTCTCCGCCTTCGTGGTGCCGCTGGTCTCGCTCGGCTACCTCTTCACCGTGGACTGGCGGCTGACGCTGATCACGCTGATCCCCGTGCTGCTGGCGGTCGCGCTGGTGCCACTGATGATGACCCCCACACGGCTGCGCGAGCAGAAGGAGTTCGACGCCGCCATGGGGCGGATCTCGGCGTCGGCGGTCGAGTTCGTGCAGGGCATCGCGGTGGTGAAGGCGTTCGGCGGGTCGGAGCGGGCGCACGGCAAGTTCCGTACCGCGGTGGGCGACTTCACCCGGAGCTTCTACCGGATGGTGCGCGGTCTTTCCGGGGTCGCCGCCGGGATGCAGGTGGCGCTGTCGCCGCCGTTCGTGCTGCTGGCGGTGCTGGCCGGCGGCGCGTACCGGATCACCGGGGGCGGGCTCGCCCCGGCGGACCTGCTGCCGTTCCTGCTCCTCGGCCTCGGACTGACCGCGCCCGTGGCCGCGCTCGGGCACGGCTTCGACGACCTGCAGACCGCGCGGCGCGCCGTCGGCCGCATCCGGGACGTACTCGCCGAGCCGTCGCTGCCCGAGCCCGTACGGCCGGTGGCGCCTGAGGGACAGCGGGTCGAGCTGCGGGACGTCCGCTTCGGGTACGAGGGTGCCGCGGCCGGGCGCGAGGTGCTGCGCGGGATCGACCTGGTGCTGGAGCCGGGGACGATCACCGCCGTGGTGGGGCCGTCCGGCAGCGGCAAGTCCACGTTGGTGCGGCTGCTGCCGCGGTTCTACGATCCGACGCACGGCTCCGTGCTCCTCGGCGGCGTCGACCTGCGCGAGGTGGGCAGCCAGGAGCTGTACCGGCGGGTGTCCTTCGTCTTCCAGGACGTCCGGCTGCTGCGCGCCTCGGTCGCGGACAACATCGCCCTCGCCGTCCCGCACGCCGACCGCGACGCCGTTGTCCGCGCCGCCCGCCGGGCGAGCATCCACGACCGCGTTCTCGAACTGCCCCGCGGCTACGACTCGGTGATCGGAGAGGACGCCCGTCTCTCCGGCGGCGAGGCGCAGCGCGTCTCGATCGCCCGCGCCCTGCTCGCAGACGCCCCCGTCCTGGTCCTCGACGAGGCCACAGCCTTCGCCGACCCCCAGACCGAGCAGGCGGTGCGCGAGGCGCTGACGCAGGACCGGGAGAAGCGGACGACGCTGGTCATCGCCCACCGCATGGAGACGATCGCCGACGCCGACACCGTCGTGATGCTGCGCGACGGCGAGATCGTGGAGCGGGGCACGACCGCGGAACTCCTCGCGCGGGGCGGTGCGTTCGCCGAATTCTGGAAGATCCACGCCGGTGCCGGTGCCGGTGTCGGTGCCGGTGCCGGTGTCAGGGAAGGGGAAGAGGCCCGATGATCAGCACTTTGCTGCGTGTGCTCGGCGACGAGTACGCCGGGCCGGTGCGCCGCACCGTCGCCCTGATGACGGCGACCGCCCTCGCCGAGGGACTGTCGTACGCACTGCTGGTGCCCGTGCTGCGCGCGCTCTTCGGCGGCACACCCGAGGACGCCCGTCCCTGGCTGGCGGCCTTCGGCACGGCGGTCGCGGTCTACGCGGTGCTGCGGTACGTCAGCGACCGCTCCGGATTCCGCGTGGGCACGACGCTGCTGCACGGCATGTACGAGCGCCTCGGCGAACACCTCGCCCGGTTGCCCATCGGCTGGTATCAACCCGGCCGCACCGGCGAGGTGTCCGTCCTCGCCAGTCAGGGCGTGTTGCAGGCGATGAGCGTGATCGCGCACCTGCTGGCGCCGTTCATCTCCGCCTGCGTGACGCCGCTGACGATCGTCGCCGTGATGCTCGCCTTCAACTGGCAGCTGGGGCTCGCCGGCTTGGCCGCCGTGCCGTTGGTGGCCGCGATCCAACTCCGCGCAGCCCGCGCGACGACGGCGACCGACACGGAACGAGTGGAACGCGAGCGCGAGGCCACCGGCCGCGTCATCGAGTACCTCCAGGCCCAGCCGGTGCTGCGCGCCGCCGGCCGCACCGGCGAGCGATTCGTGTTGCTGGACGACTCCCTGAAGGACTTGCGCCGCGCCTCGCGCCGCTCCACCCTCTCCGCGCTGCCAGGTGTGCTGGGTCTCGCGGTCACCGTGCAGGCGGTGTTCACCGCGCTGCTCGCACTGGGCGCGTACCTCGCCCTCGGCGGGAACATCGGCGCGGCCGAGGTATTGGCAATCCTGGTGCTCGCCGCCCGCTGTGCCGACCCGCTGCTGTCCCTCGCCGAGATGAGTGGCGGCATCCGCGCCGCCCGCGCCGAACTCACCCGCCTCGACGACGTCCTCACCACCGAGCCGCTGCCGGAGCCTCGCACGCCGCGCGAACCGTCCTGCCACGACGTCGAGTTCGACGCGGTCACCTTCCGGCACGGCGACCGCGTGGTCGCCGACGGGGTGACGCTGTCCGTACCCGAGGGCGGGCGGCTCGCCGTCGTCGGGCCTTCGGGCGCGGGCAAGACGACGCTGCTGCAGCTGCTCGCCCGCTTCTACGACGTCGACGCTGGCGCGGTGCGGATCGGCGGCGTGGACGTACGGGAGATGGACACCGCGGCGCTGATGGCGCGGATCGCCATCGTCTTCCAGGACGTCTATCTCTTCGACGGCACGATCGAGGAGAACGTGCGCCTCGGCCGCCCGGACGCCACCGACGCCGAGGTACGGGCCGCGGCCGCCGCGGCCCGTCTCGACGAAGTGATCGAACGGCTGCCCGGCGGCTGGTCGGCGGACGTGGGCGAGGGCGGGGCGCTGCTGTCCGGCGGCGAGCGACAGCGCGTTTCCATCGCCCGCGCGCTGCTGAAGGACGCCCCGATCGTCCTGCTCGACGAGGTCACTTCGGCCTTGGACCCGGTGAACGAGGCGGCCGTGCACGCCGGCATCGAGGAGCTGATGGCGGGCCGGACCGTGGTGCTGGTGGCGCACCGCATGGCGACCGTGCGCCGGGCCGACCGCGTCGCCTTCCTGGACGCCGGGCGGGTGATCGAACAGGGCAGCCACGAGGAACTGCTGCGGCGCGCCGGCCGGTACGCCGCGTACTGGGACCTGTCCCTGACCGGGGCGGCGCGGGACTGAGACCGGCGTCCTCGACGAGACGGGCTTGGGCTCGGGCTCGGGCTCGGGCTTGGGGAAGACTGCCCACAGCTCGGAGACGGCACCCACACCGCGTACGAAACGCGGGCTGCTCGAGTAGCAGGTGTGCGCCGGACATGGCAGGCCGCTGCCGAATGTGGACGCCAAGCTGCCCCGGACCATGATCGGCCCGGGGCCTTTGGCTGGTGCCCCCGGCAGGATTCGAACCTGCGACACCCGCTTTAGGAGATCACCCGGGCGTTCCGTTGGTCAGCGGTTTGTCTGGTCCGTCTCCCGCGAAGGGTATGTGGCTGATCTTCCCGGTGCGGCAACGTTCGCTGGTGTTGCCGTCAAGGACTGCCGTCACTCCACCGCTTCCCTCGGCCCGCCCCAACCACCGTGGACCACCACCTGACCTGCGGAAGGTAGGCAGAGTCGCAACTCCGTCGACTCACCTGGCCAGAGGATGGCCAACGACCACGCGAATGTCTAGATGACGTGGGAGCCACCTCCTGGCCGCTCCGTTCACTGCAAGAACTGTCACGACTGTTCACGTAACCGTCATACTGGGGTGACGTACAAGGGCTGGGCGCACACCAGGGGGATGGTGGGTGGGGGAAGAGCTGCTACCGCGTAGCCACAAGGACAAGGTCGTGCGCGATGCCCTGATGGCGATCATGGGAGGTGGAGGATGGTCTTTACGGAAGGGTGGCCACTGGGGGTTGCTTACATGTGATGCCGGCTGCCACCGCATATCAGTCCACGGGACGCCGCGCGTCTCACAGCGGCACGCTCGTGACCTGCTGCGCGAAGCGCGGACTTGCCCGCTGCCGGACGACGATCCCCGAAGCGTCAAGCGTCCAGATGGCTGACATCCCGCTTGACGGCTACCCAACGGGGTAGATTACCGTTGACGAGTGTCAACAGGTTCCATCGACAGGGGGGTGTGCCGATGACGACCTACGCGCTGAAGTTCGAGGCCGAGTTGCCAGACGTCGTGGACGCTTGCGAAGCAGCGTTCTACGAGCACTTCGACGGTCTCATCTCGGAGTCCTACGGCCGGTTGCTGATCACCGTGTACATGGATGGCCATGAGAACGCCGTTAGCGCAGCGAAGTGCGCCGCTATGGAGCTCAGGCGTAAGCTGGACATTTCGGTACGGCGCACAGATCGTGACTTGGTCGACGCATCTGAAATCTCGCGACGAACAGACCGAAGTCGGGAAAGCGTTCGTCAGCTCATAAACGGAGAGCGCCGCAGGGGAACGCCATTCCCCAAGCCCGTCGCCGCACCCAATGGAAAGCGACTATGGGAATGGGGCGTCGTAAATGAGTGGCTCAGGCTGAATGTCCCGGAGGGTGCTGATCCCGAGCATCACCTAAGTCGCGACGAAATGACTGTCGTGGATGGCTGGCTCCTTCGATGGAACACATTGCCGCGCGATCAGCATGTGCGGTCTGAGTTTCTCGAAATCGTTGCTTCTGTAAGTGCACACCGAGAACTTCACCGCCGTCCGCGGCCAGAGAGCGAGGCTTGGGTTTCGTCCTGGAACGTACGTGAGCAGGTTGTGCAGACGGAGTCCCGGCCAGCCTCAACTCCGAGCCGGGGTTGAGGCAATGCCTTTCGTGATCATTCAGCCGAAAGACATGGTAGAGCTGATCGCCCCAGTCGTCCAGCATGCGAAACTCGTGGACGTTCGAGTATTTGAGATTCACGGGGAGGTGCTGGATCCTGCGGCCGCGGATGAGCTGGCGCCTATCGAGGACCTAAGCGCTAATCTGACCATCGGGCGCGGCGAAGAAACCCTCATCTATCGCCTCAAATTTAATTTCACAGTTAAAGGTAAAGGCGATGAAGACGCAGTTCGCATTTCTCTGGAGATCGGCGCACTGTTTGACTTTCCCAATGAGGGAGAACCTGGAGGTGATGTCGACAGCGAAGCACTCGCCGCCTTCGGGCGCACTACTGTGCAAATGGCGGTTCACCCCTATCTGCGCAGCGCAGTCGCTGACCTAACTCTTCGGCTCGGCTGTCCGGCGGTAACTCTGGACCTTATGACGTTGGTGGAGGAATAGGTTGTTAGCTGCAAGTCAAAGCACTGCATCAGTGGCAGCAGCGTTGATGAGGTGCGTCGGTCACCACGCCAGCACAGCTCAAGCTGCGTGCGGGAGCAGTGCGGGTGCCGGCGTGTAGTCCGTGAATCCGTGATCTGCGGCCCGTGCGGCCCGCTGTGCGAGCCATCCGGAGACCCTGGGTCCTCCATTCACCGCCGTTCCCTCGCGAACCGTGCGGACGTACGTGAACCCATGCTCAAGGTAGTACCGCTGAAGCCTTTCGTTCGTCGTCCAGGCGTCCAGTCGAATCCACTGGGCACCGGCACGGTGCGCGCGGTCACCGGCCCAGTTGAGCAGGCGTCCGCCGAGGTCCTGTCCGGAGTACTCGCGGGCAACAGTGAGCTTATTGATGAACATCGACGGCTCGGCCAGCTCCTCCTGAGTCCACAGGCCCTCTTCGGCTTCCGGGGTGAGCGTGATCGTGCCGGCGGTCGTGTGCCCGTCGCGGAGCATGAATACCGTGCCCGCTTCGATCGTGGCAAGCAGCTTGTCAGCCGGGTACGGACGGCTCCACTGGTCGGAACTGAGACCGCGCAGCCAAGCTGCTGCTTCCTCGCGGAAGCTCAGCAGCTTGGACACGTCGTGCGGTTCTGCGTGGGTGATGATCACGTGTTCTCACTTCGGGCGCCGATGTCGCCGATCTCGTAGTTCATCCTGTTTAGGTCACCCCGGAATGTAGTGATGGTGCACCGGATGACGCGGTCGGCTGAGTAGCCCGTCCGTGTCCACAGCAGCACGGGCACGCCAGCTCCGATCTCCAGGAGCCGCGCCTCCTCCGGCGTAGGCATCCGCGTTGCGATCTCGTCGAAGTAGCCGATCTGCTCGATGCCGCTGGCGGCGAGATACCTAGTGGTGCCTTCTCCGATGTCCCCCGGCTCAGCCAGGCGCGGGCGTTCTTCGATCAACCAGGCCGGGTAGTAGGTCGCCTGCGTGGACCACGGCACGTCGTCCACGAAGCGGTGACAGAATCGCAGAGCGGTCTTGCTCCCCTCGGCGACCTTCAGCCGTGCTGAGATCTCTGCCGGAGCAGGCAGCATCTCGACTCGAAACGTCTGATGCGGTCGGCGTCCGGCGTTCGTCACGTCGGTGTTGTAGGCATCCCCGTTCTGGGGGAATGTCAGGTTCTCGAAGCGCGAAGCGTTGAGCTGGAAGACCTCGTGCGATCGAACCTCGTAGCCCAAGCCCTGGCTCGACGTGATCAGCCCCTCGCTGACCAGCAGGGCAAGCCCCGACCGAACGGTGTTGCGGGACGCATCGAAGCGGGCCGACAGCTCGCTCTCGGAGGGCAACCGTCGGTCGTGGTCGAACGCGCCGTTCACGATCTCGCGGCGTAGGGCGTCGGCCACCTGTCGGTACTTCGGCTGCTTGCTCATGCAGCCATCATCGCGCACTCGACCAACTTGTTGGTACATGCGGCCCTCAATCCCTTGACGACTCACTGTCCGCGGGTGCAGCATCACTACATCAGCTTGTACCAACAAGTTGAGCAAGCGGAGCAATCCCCTTGAGTTGTTGGAGTCTGCACTGAAGGCGCCCGGTGAGCCCCGTGAAGACGGGAGCCCCTGAACTGGGGTTACCGCACTCACTGTGAGCGGTCGTTGCTTGAGAACTGCATAGATGGGCCCCGTCTCCCTGAGTTGAAAAGACGGACTGCGCGGCCTCCGCCGCGCCTCGACCTCTCCACAGCTCGTCTGCTGCGGGCCGGTTGCCTCCGCTGCTCGTCTCGCACGAGCAGCGCTGAGGGGAGCCGGGATGGTCCCGTTTCCATCGCCTGAGAGGACTCATCGTGGCCTACAAGGCTCGCGTCACGCTGGACCACAACAGCCGCAACAGCTACTGGATCTGGGTTTGCGCTTGCGGTCGCGAGAGCGGCCCGATCACCGCCCGGTCCACGGCCATCGCCCGCAAGAACGCCCACGAGGCGGAGCACGTCCGCCGCGAGAAGGCCTGGCGCCGCTCCTAGCTCGAGACCGACTGCCGATCGGGCCCCCCGGGCCGCCGTCTGCGGCCGTCCGCGCAGTCGCACAGCACTTTCCCCCATCAGCGGCGCGCCCCCGGTGCTGGAACACCGGGGGCGCTGTCGGGCCGTACCTGTGAGAGGACACACGACCCAATGAACACCATCGTCACTGTTCAGGAAGCTGTTACCGCGTTCGCCGACTTCATGGAGCCGACGGACGCTGAGCTGGACGCAATCGAGCAGGAGATGCCCGTCATCCTGGCGGACGTCGAGTTGCTCGACGCGCAGATCATCACGCTCGACCGCATCCCGACCGAGCTGGACAACCGGCGCCTGCGCCGGGCCCGCCGCCGAGCGCTGGCCGCCCGTATCGCCCTGGCCAACCGCACCACCGCCGCGACGGTGCCTGGCGGTGCGGCATGAGCGCCGCCGTCCGGAGCCTGAAGGACGTGCACGCCGAGGTGAAGGCCGAGATCACTCGGACCGACACCAAGACCGGTCTTCTGCTGGCGTTCGTCGGCGCGGTCCTCGCCGGCACGTGGACGGTCGCCCGCGACCTGCCCCTGACCCTCCCCGCCTACGTGGTGGGTGGAGTCGGGATGGTGCTGCTGGTCGCGGCGGCCGGACTGCTGCTGCGTTCGACCCGGCCGAACCTGCGCGGCCGGCACGGGTTCCCGCTGTGGGCCACGCTCACCGCCGAGGAGATCACCGACGCCGTCGCGACCGACCTGGCCGCCGACATCGCAGGCCTGTCCCGTCTCGTGGTCACCAAGTTCACGTGCCTGCGCCGCGCGGTCGACCTCACGCTTTCCGGCGGTGCCCTGCTCATCCTGGCCGCCCTGCTCGCCGTGGGGGGTGCCTGGTGAAACGCACGAAGCTGACGCGGGTTCAGGTCGGTGTGCTGGCAGCCGCGTTCGTGCCGATGCTCGCCACGGGCGTGTTCGGCGGGATCGGCACCTACAGCAACATCGGCCACTCCTACGGCAAGGGCACCGCGCTGGGAGCTCTCGCGGCTGGTGAGGGTGCGACCGCCGTGCTCGCCCTGGTCCTGCTCGGGCTGACCATGCTGGGCCAGTCCTCCCCGCGCATCGTGCGCATCGGGCTGTGGGCGCTGCCGGCCGCCGCCGCCGTCATGGGCGCCATGGCCGCACCCGATCCGGGCCGCACCGTCATCTACGCCCTGACCCCCATGGGCATGTCCGTCTCGGCCGAGGGCATGGCGTTCCTCGCCCGGCGGATCGTCGTCCACACCGACGGCCGCGACGCCGAGAACGAGCGCCGCACCGCCGACCTGGTCCAGGCGCTCGCCTACCACCGCGCCCGCGCCGCCTCCCACCCCAGCGGCCGGGTCCAGTGGTGGTCGGAGCGTAAGTCGTGGCGGCTGGCCCGCAAGGTCGGCGTCGGCGACACGGCACTCGGATCGAGGCTCCTCGATGTGCAGCGCGATCGAGTGACCGCCGGTGCAGATGCCGCGCTCGGCTCGATGTTCGGCGGCATCACCCCCACCCCCGCCCTCGATCCCGCCCTGGTCGCGAATGCGGAGGAATCCACCGAGACCACAATGAAACGGTCTACGGCTGAGCTGCGGGAATCGACCCCGGACCCGGTAGTGACGCTGACCCGTCTGACCGTGCCGGATCCGGTCGCCGTCGACCTGGGCAAGTCGATTCCCCCGCTCAAGCCCGTGCCCGCGATCCCCGCCCCGATCGAGCCCCCGGCCACCACGCCCGCGCGGCGGGCCGTGGCTGCCGAATCGACCACCCGGCGCCGGGCAACCGGTCGACTCCCCGAGGTGGCCCGCTCACCCCGGCCCAAGCGCACCCCGGATGAGTTGCTCGCCGAGGCACGCCGGGCGACGGCCGACTGGCCGGACGCGAAGGTGACCGCCGAGGGCATCCGCCGCGCGATCCACACCTCACCGGCCAACGCCCGCAAGCTGCGTGACACGTTGCTCGCCGAGCGCGGCACGGCTGCGACCACCTGATGGGGGCGCTGCCGGTGTTCCGGTGGCGCCTCGCCCCGGACGGATACGCCACCCGCCGCCAACTCCGGGCACGCGGTCTGCGCCCCGGCGGACAGGACGTGGCCGCTCAACTCGAACGACCGCGCCGCCGCCGAGGGCCGCTGGTCGCCTACCTCTACCGCGTCGACGACGCCAAGCCGGTACGCCCCATAACGCCGGCGAAGTGGGCGGCCCTGGCCAAGGCCAACGCCGCCCGCCGCACCTGCCCCGAATGCGGCATCGATGCGGGCTACGTCATCCCCGCCTCGCTCGGCATGTGCGTGACCTGCGCCTTCCCCGAGCCCGAGTCTCTGAGGAGTGCTTGACCATGGGCAAGCCCGACACCCGCCGCCTGGACCGCGAGATCCAGCAGACCACCCGCAAGCTCGAAGCCGTCCAGCAGCGCGAGCTGTGGCCGCTGAACGGCCCCGAACGACGCGCGATCATCGCCGCGATGGCCGGCGGCTCCTACCGCGTCGTACGCGGCCGCAGCACCGACCGCGCCGAGCGCCGACTGGAGACGGCGTGGAACTCCGCCCAGACCCGGCTCATCTCCGAGCTGACCGCGCTGCAGACCGAACGGCAGCGCACCGTCAACAAGCACACCAAGGCCAAGGCCGCCAAGAAGTCCTCCGGCTGGTGGTGACCGTGCCCGCGACGCAGACACCTCCGGGTGAGTGCCCGCAGTGCTGGCAGCACGCCCACGACCGGCGCGCCCACCGCCACCTCGGCCCGCGCGAGGACTGCCCGCAGTGCGTCGACCACCTACGCAACGGCTGCCCGTACCTCGTGCCGAAGAAGTCGTCGGGCTGGTGGTGAGCGTGCCTCGCACCGCACGCGGGACCGCCCCGAACTCGCACTTTCACTGCCCGGACTGCGGGCCGCTGGTGTTCGGCGTGACCCGGGCCATCTGCGGCCACGTCATCCCCGCTCCGGTCGTCGGCGATGGCCCGGAACGCAAGTGCCCTGCCTGCAAGGCGCAACTGCGGGCCCACCAGGCCACCCACCGCCGCTGATCTCGCGTCGGGGCGGCCAACCCTGCCACGGAC